>JAOAPT010001001.1 GCA_025463045.1 Candidatus Solibacter sp. | reverse complement strand
ACACCACCGCGGCCATCGCCGTGCCCACGGCCCATTTGGTCTGACGCCGGTCGAGCATCATTGCATTTGACTTCCCATTTGACCGCCGACGAACTCCAGCGTCAGTTCGCCCATCTCCACCACATCGCCCGGGTGCAGGTCGATTTCCGTGACGGCGTTACCGTTGACCACGGTGCCATTGGTGGAATTCAGATCGCGCAGCAGGAAGCGATTTCCCTCGCACTCGATGACGGCCTGCTGGCGCGACATCATCGTGTCGTCAGCGAAGCGGTAATCGTTATCGGCGCCGCGCCCGAAAGTGGTGTTCGGATAGCGCAGTTGCAGGAAGGACCCGGCGCGCGGCCCGGCAGTAATCTTGAGCCGCGGCAGCATATCGAGCAACTCGCCCACGTTCGAATAGATCTTGGTTTCGATGTTCTCAGGCTGCTCTTCCGCCTCCACGGCCCGCAAGGGCGCGAGGGCGGGAACTACGAGCTGCTGACCGGCGAGATCGCGCGCGAAGAAAGTCCTCGGCTCCACGCGTATGGCCGCATCATGCGGGCAGGCGCGCACACAGTTAGGCTCCGGAAATTCGGCGCACAGGTCGCAGACTACGGCCTTAGGACGCGGCTCGGCCTTTTGCTTCCGGTGCTGATCGGTGACCTCGACCACGTTGATGTTGCCGTAGGGACAGTCGGTGGCGCAGTTACCACAGCCAATACACCAGTCCTCGATTACGATATCGAGCGTGTCCTTGCGGCGGATGGAGCCTACCGGACAGCGCGTCATGCACAGCGGGTCCATGCAGGCACGGCAGCTCGTAGCGACCAGGAAATTCTCGAAGCGCAGGCCGTCGCGGACCAGGCGCGTGACGCCATCGCTGTGCGTGGCGACGCACGCCTTCACGCATTCATCGCAGCGCGTGCACTTGTCGAGATCGAGCAGCAGCAGATTCTGCCCCTGCATCAATTCCTGTTCGAGGAAGGTCGAGAGCGAGGCTTGCTGCACGCGTCCCAGAAGCTGCAAATCCATTTGTCGGCGGGCGCGCGCAACCTCATTGATGCCGCTCGCCACCTCCGGGAAGCGCTCGAGCATTTGCGCGAAGTCGTCGGCTTTGATGCGCACCAATTGGACGAAGTCGACTGCCGTGCAGGTGGCGGTGCGGCGCCCGGACTGCAGCGCATCCTCCGTCACTTCGAAGGTGGTCTCCCCGATCACGAAGCTCTCGCCGGGCGCGATCAGCGCGGTATCCACGGGCTTCATGCGGAACGTGATGGGATTCTTGCCGGACCCGAGGCGCGTCACGCGAAGCTGCTTGCCTTCGACGCGGATCGTCGCGTGTTCGCGCGAGATGTACTCGTCCCAGTGGATGGCGAGCGCTCCCGGAGTGTTCGGCGCGCGTCCGACGGTGAGCTCCGTATTCGACACCGCGATCTCGGCGAGATTCCCTGCCTTCACACCCTTGGCGCGCACGCGGAAGACCGGCGGGAGGAGTCCCATCTCGCCGAAGTAGGAGCTGCGCGAGAGATAGGTGAGCACGAGTTCGCCGCCGGGGAAGATTTGGGAGACCTTCACGAAGCCCATGCGGATCAGGTAAAAGGAGTCGGCGATTTCACCCTGACGGCAGATGACCTGGCCCGGGACGGCGTCGACCAACTCAACGCGGTCGCGCAGATGCTCCAGGAAATCGGGACTGAGATTGCGGAAGATCGGCACCGACCGCAGGTGGCTATCGAGCGCTCGGAAGCGGTAGTTCTTGTTGAGTTTTTCTTTGAAGGCGGCCGCGTTGTAGAGGACGTTGTTGAGAATGTTCGGCAGCATCTCGAGGACCACGATGTCGGTCTTCGCGCGGGCAGTCGCCGAGCGCGGATAAAATTTCGGCCGCTTCAAGCGCTCCTGCTTGAGCGCGGCGAGCGCCGCCAGCTCGCCGATCAGGTCACCCGACGTGACTTCGGCGATGGGGTTGGCCATCGGCAGATCGACCGAAGCGTCGATCGGAATGTGCGACCGTCCCGACCCGCTCGAAGCTTTCACCGCCGGAACGCCCTTGATGTAGTTGGTGATTTTGGTGAGCCCGCCGAGCCAGCTTCCGCCTGCCCGGCGCGAACTTTCCACATGCGAAACCGGGTTGTTGATGAAGAGCTCGATGACGCCGGAAAGGATGTAGAACGCCGTCGTGCCGTTCTCCCCTTCGCGCATCAGAATCTCGCCGGCGCTGTACTTTTTGCGCGCGATCGCGCCCGGAAATTTGTCCCAGATTTCCTTTCGAATTCCGGCGAAGTCGGGAATGGCGGCGAGTTCATCCGCCGTCAATAAATCCCCTCCCAAGTCCGCAGCTAGGATTACGTCCTTCCCCATTGGCCACCCGTCGATTTTTCGTTAGTATGCCAGATTCGTCAAGCCTTTGGTGAGGTTTCTTTCAAGCACCACTTCAAGGATGGTCATGCCGAAAAACTTCGCGATGCCGTCACACGCTATCGTGAAGGTATGTCCCCTTCGCGGTGGAGCAGGACGGCGTTTGCGATCGCCCTGGTTTTCGGCAGCCTTCCGGTGGCGAGCCGGCTCATGTTGGGCGATTGGGAATTTCAGGGCGCTGCCGGGATAGCCTGCCTGTGCGTGGCGGCGGGCGTCTATTTCAAGGTCCTGGACCGCCGTAGTTTTCGCGGAGTGTCCGACCCCGCGGCAATGCTCGATCAGGCGAATCAGTTGGCGGCCGCCGGACGCTCCGATCGCGCGCTGGGGCGGCTGACCGAGGCGATCCGACAGAGTCCGCGCTTCTGGCAGGCATTCCAGTATCGCGGCGAACTCCATCTCCTGCACGATCGCCCGGAAGACGCGCTCCGCGATTTCGACCAGGCAATCGCGATCGCGCCTGCCGAACCCCATCTGTACGCATTGCGCGCGCAAGCGCACCTGGTGCTCGGCGACGATGTCGCGTCGGCGCGCGATCTGGAGGCGGCGGCGGGAGGTGGCGCTTGAAGTTCCTCGACGATTTCATCAACGGACTGCACTACACGATCGGGATCAGTACGCCGCCGCCCGACAAGGTACGCACTGCCGCGCTCATCTGGATCGTCTCCATGCTGATCATCATCGGTATTATTGCGTTGCTGTTGCTGTACGTGTTCTGAGCTGATACGTTAATCAACGTGCAGTTTCAACCAGCGGGAAAGCCTTCGGTGGGCGTCGTCTTCGATGCCGACCTGGGGAACACGATCGACGACGCGCTCGCACTTGCCATGCTCTTCGGACTTCAAGGCAAGGGCGAAGCCCGCGTGATTTCCGTCAGCACCACGAAGAGCAGCCTCAAAGCCGCGGTGTTCGCCGATATCCTGGTGCGCTTTTTCACGGGCGAGCCCAACGCGTTCGCGGGACCGATTCCGATCGGCCTCTCGCTATCGGGTGCGATGGCGGCCGATACTCCGATAATCGAGGCGGTCACCGGCAAGCAGCAGTATCCGCGCTCAATCGCCAGAATGAACGATACGGCCGATCCGCTGGCGCTAATCCGTAACGCGCTCTCCGCGCAGGTCGATCAGAACGCGGTGATCGTGCTCACCGGCCCGGCGACGAATCTCGCGGCGCTGATCGCGCTTCCCGGCAGTCGCGAATGGGTCGCGAGCAAGGTGCGGCTGCTGGCGATCGCGGCGGATGCGCAACTCGCGGCCGATCCAGCGGCGCTGCAGCGCGTACTCGCCGAGTGGCCCACCGAGATCGTTGCGGTACCCGCGGAGGTTGGCGATGCGCTGCCGTTCCCCGCGTCGTCGATAGAAAAGGATTTTTCGTGGTCGACCGCGCACCCGCTGGTCGAGGCCTACCGCGCGTATCGCGCGATGTCGTACGACGCACCGGCCACCGCGATGGCGGCGGCGCTCTACGCGGTGCGTCCGCAGGAGAATTACTGGAAGCCGTCCGAACCCGGCACGCTGTCGTGGAGCGCCATGGGACTGCGCCTCGCCTCCGTAGCGGGCGGCAAGCATCGGATGCTCGCGTTCGACCCGGCGCAGAAAGAGCGCATTCTCCAGGCCTACGCAGAGACGGCGAGCACTAAGCCCGTGGGCCGCGTACAGCGCTTCCGTCCGCCGCAGAAGAAAAACTGAAGTTCGCGCGCGTGTAATCGTGCGACTATATCGCCATGCAATCCGACATGCGTGGCATTCGCGGGCAGCCGGCCGGGCTCACCACGCTCTTTCTCACCGAGCTGTGGGAGCGGTTCAGCTACTACGGAATGCGCGCGATTCTGGTGTTGTTCATGGTCGCGCCGGCGGTCGACGGCGGCCTCGGCTTCGACACGAAAGAGGCGACCTCGCTCTACGGCAGCTACACGATGGCTGTGTATCTGCTCGCGCTGCCCGGCGGCTTGCTCGCGGACCGAGTGCAGCAGCCCCGCCGCGCGATCCTGCTGGGCGGACTCTACATGGCGGCCGGCGAGTTTCTAATGGCAGTGCATTCGTTGCCCTCGGTCTACAGTGGGCTCGGCCTGATCGCGATCGGCACGGGCCTGCTCAAGCCGAGCGTGAGTACGATGGTCGGCAGCCTGTACGGTCCGGGCGACGTACGGCGCGATAGCGGATTTTCCATCTTCTACATGGGGATCAATATCGGCGCACTGATGGCGCCCCTGGTGTGCGGATGGCTCGCGGAGAGCGCCGCGTTCAAGGGCGTGCTGCAATCCGCCGGCTTCGACCCCGTGCGCAGCTGGCACTGGGCGTTCGCGGCGGCGGGCGTCGGGATGCTCGTCGGATTGACGGTCTTCATCACGCAGCGCGGGCGCCTGCCTGAGACGGTCGCCGTGGTGAAGGCAATCCGCGAGGAAACGGCGAAGGGCATGACGCGCGACGAGTGGAAGCGGATGGCCGCGATCGGCGTGCTCTTCGCGTTCACCATTATGTTTTGGGCGGCTTACGAACAGAAGGGAGCGAGCCTGAATCTCTTCGCGAAAAAACTCGTCGCTACGAGCGTCTTAGGCTGGACGTTTCCGGCGAGCTGGCTGCAATCGCTAACTCCTTGTTACGTGATTCTG
>JAOAPT010000995.1 GCA_025463045.1 Candidatus Solibacter sp. | reverse complement strand
TACATGTCGCCCGAACAATTGAAGGGCGCCGGCGTCACCAGCAAGAGCGATCTCTACTCGCTCGGACTCGTGCTCTACGAGATCTTCACCGGCAGGAAGCCGTTCGACGCCAAGAACGTGCAGCAGTTGATCGACATGCAGGAATCGGCGCACCTCACCAGCATGACGAGCGTCGCCGCCGATATCGATCCCACCGTTGAGAAAGTCATTCGCCGCTGCCTCGAACCCGATCCGGTGAAGCGCCCGTCAACAGCGCTCGCCGTGATGGCGGCGCTGCCCGGCGGCGATCCGCTGGCCGCCGCGCTGGCCGCCGGCGAAACGCCCTCGCCTGAAATGGTGCTCGCGGCAGGCACTGTCGAAGGCATGGCGCGCAAATACTCCGTGCCCTGCCTGATCGTCGTCGTGCTCGCGCTGCTCGCCACGATTCCGATTCGCGAAGCGCGCACCGCGATGGTACACGCGTCGCTCGATCAATCGCCCGACGTGCTGGCCCACCAGGCGCGCGAGTTCGCCGCATCGCTCGGATATCCCAAGAAGCCGGCCGATAGCGTCGTGTGGCTGGAGCATCGCGGCCCACTGCTGCATTACATCGCCGGACTGCCTAAACCTCACAAGTGGGACGAGTGGCTCGCGGCCGAGGCTCCGATTCGCGCCATCTACCGGGAGAGTCCGCGCGCCATGAAGGCCGCGCCCTTCGGCTTCGTCGAGAACAACAATCCCCCGCAGGATGCGCCTGGCATGACGCGCGAAGTGCTCGATGGCAGCGGACGCCTGCGCGAATTTTCCGCCATGCCCGGCGGCAGTGACGAAGCCCCGCTCACGCCGCCCGTGTCCGCGGAAACGGTCTTCCGCGCCGTCGGTCTAAATCCGGCGGCCTTCACCGAAACGCAGCCCACCGTGCTGCCCACCACACCCTTCGATCAGCGGCTCGCGTGGAAAGGCCCGCATCCCGTACTTCCGAATACCGAGTTCACGCTCGATGTCGCTTGGTGGAAGGGGCGTGTCGTCCGGGTCTCTACGACGCTGCCCTACATGCGCGCAAGCAACGCCGACGGCGCTGTCAGTCTGGCTTCGCGAGTGATCCAGGGCGGCTCTCAGGTTCTGTTGTGGGTCGGCTCCTTCCTCGTCCTGCTGCTCGCTTTCCGCAATTGGAGATTGCAGCGCGCAGACCGGCAGGGTGCGGGAAGAATCGCCGTGGCGTGCTTCCTGCTCACCTTCGTCTCCTGGGCCGGACGTGTGCATGCGGGCAGCTTCGACGATCTGCTCGATCTGGGACTTGCGTCCCTCGCCGATGCGCTGTTCGCCGCGTTCATCCTGGGGGTGATGTATCTCGCGCTCGAGCCTGCCGTGCGCGCGCGCTGGCCCCACTCTATCGTCACGTGGAATCGCGTATTGGCGGGACGCTGGCTGGATGCGCAGGTGGGTTCGGATGTTCTGCTGGGCGCGGCCGTTGGGGCCGCGTTGTGGGCGCTCTTCAAAGGCACCTTCGTGCTGCTGACGAAGAATCAGGAGCCCCAAAATTGGGACGTAGCGCTGCAGGCGCTCGAGGGTACGCGTCCGTGGATTGGCGCGCACGCCGGCTATCTCCAAAGTGCGCTGCGGATGGGGCTGCTCGGTTTCCTCACCATCTTCGGCTTGCGGCGGCTGCTGCGCAATGATCTGATCGCGGCCGTGGCTGCCTCCGTGCTGTTCACGGTGCAGGAAGGCGAGGTCTCGAGTTCGGCGGACGGCTTGATCATCGGCGCGGTTTTCGTCGCGGTCTACGCGGCGTTGATCTTCCTGCTCCTCCGTTTCGGCCTGGTGGCCACCATCGTCGCTGTCTTCTTTGCGAACGACGTCAATCGCATCGTCCTCGGCGGCGATTGGCGCGGCTGGTACACCGCGTCGAGTCTCGCGACCTTTGCGATCCTGGTGGCCATCGCAGTCTTCGCCTTCTGGCGATCGCTCGGCGGCCGCGAACTCCTGACCGGCGACGAGACCGCCTGAATCCACTTACAATAACTCTTCGACTTATGGCCAATCAGATCGTTACCTTTGGTGAAATCATGCTCCGCCTCGCGCCGCCGGGAATGGAGCGCTTTCTGCAGAGCCCGCAGTTCGTGGCCACGTTCGGAGGCGGTGAGGCCAATGTGGCCGTCGCACTCGCGAATTTCGGACTGCCGGCGCGCTATGTCACCGTGTTACCCGACGCCAATCCCATCGCCGACGCCGCGATCGGCGAGATGCGCCGCTTCGGCGTCGACACCACGCACATCGCGCGCGGCAAGGGACGCGTCGGCATCTACTATCTGGAAGCCGGCGCCAATCAGCGCGCTTCCAAAGTTGTGTACGACCGCGCCAACAGCGCCATCGCGCTCGCCAAACCCGGCGATATCGATTGGGACAAAGCGTTCGACGGCGCCGGCTGGTTCCACATCACCGGCATCACGCCGGCCATCAGCGCCTCGGCAGCAGAGCTCTCGCTCGAGTCGATGAAGAAGGCGCGTGAGAAGGGCCTCACCGTCAGTTGCGACCTGAACTATCGCAAGAATCTCTGGAAGTACGGCAAGACCGCGACCGACGTGATGAGCGAGCTCACGAAGTACGTGGATATCGCGATCGCCAACGAGGAAGATGTGCAGATGGCGCTCGGCATTCAGGCCGACGTCGACGTGCACTCGGGCGCGCTAGATCGTGCGGTCTATGAGAAGCTCACCGCGAAGGTGCTCGATGCGTACCCCTCGATGAAGGCGATTGCCATTACGCTCCGCGAATCCAAGAGCGCGTCGCACAACGGCTGGGCGGCGTGCATGAATGACCGCAACACCTTCATGGTCAGCCGCCGCTATGACATTACCCACATCGTCGACCGCGTCGGCGGCGGCGACAGCTTCGCGGGCGGCCTGATCTACGGCATGCTCTCCCTGAAGTCGCACCAGGAAGCTCTCGAATTCGCCGTCGCCGCAAGCTGCCTGAAGCACTCCATCATGGGCGATTTCAACCGCTCCACCGTCGACGAAGTGAAGTCCCTCCTAAAAGGCGACGGCTCCGGCCGCGTCCAACGTTAGCAGAACGCACTCGGTCACAACC
>JAOAPT010000977.1 GCA_025463045.1 Candidatus Solibacter sp. | reverse complement strand
AATCGAGCCGCTGATCCCATTCGACCAGCAGTTCGCGCCAGTAATCGCGCAGTTCGCGAAGCTCCTCGATCTGGCGCTCGATTTCTTCGAGCTTACCCGCGGCCATCGCGCGGACCTCGCGGCATGGGGCCCCGCCGCGTTCGCGAACGCGGAAGATCCGCGCCAGTTCGGCGAGCGAGAAACCCAACGCGAGCGCGTGCCGCACCATCCGGACTCGCACCACGGCGTCTGCCGGATACTGCCGGTAACCGGCCTGCGTCCGCTGCGGACGCGCCAGCACACCCACGCGCTCGTAATGCCGCAGCGTGTCCGTGCTGACCCCACAAGCGGCGGCCAGTTCTCCCGCGCGCAACGTTGCCGATTGAGACGAGTGAGCCACCTTCCAAGCGCAGTATCGAGTCTGGAATGGTTCCAGGGTCAAGCTGGTTCGCGGCGTGTCTGTGAGAATTTACAAGTCGGTACCGCGCCGCCACCGCTCTTCGAACAACGCCTTCATCGCTTCCCCCATGCCGTCGTGGTGGAAGACGACGGCGGTCCACGTGGGACGAGTGATCACGGGATCGAGCAGTGCCAGCATGCCGTGCTGCCCATCGAACACGGCGAGTTTCATGGGCAGCGATTCGGCGATCCGCACCTGCACGCCGGCAGCGACGTACTCGGTCAGACGCTGGCGATGCTCGTGGTCGAGCGAGGCGGCTTCGAGTAGTAAGCGGCAGGCCACGCCGCTCGCGCCGGCCTGCTTGACGAGTTTTTCGTCGAGGGGATCCACGGCATAAGGAGGACGTGAAAACTCCAGATACTCGGATTTGACTTCGGCCAGCATGCGGCGATACTCCGCCCCGGTTTGTGCCGGCTCGGTGACGATGCGAAGGAAGTCGAGTGTGCCGCGCCCGCCCTGTCCTTCGGAGTACAGACTCTTCAGATCGTCAATCAGCGCTCCGCCGGCGCGGCCATTGTCGGTCAGTTCCTGTTCGAGCGATTGACGTTTGCGCGACAGATAACCTGGAATCGCCAAACTGGGTTCGACGGCCGAGAAGAGCTTCGTCTTCTCCTGAACGACCTGGGCAAAACCTTTTTCCACCAGGCTGTCCAAAACTTCGTAGATCTTCTGACGAGGCACATGTGCCCTCGCCGCCAGTTCCAGCGCTTTGAACTTCGGATGGCCCAATAACACGAGGTAAGAACGCGACTCGTAAGCGTTGAGCCCCAGTTGCTGCAGGCGCCGCCAGAATCGTTGGAAATCGACCTCGCCCAATTCTTCGCTCATATTCCTTCAACCTTATCAAAATCAAAGACGGAACGCCGTCCGACGGTTGCAGGCTTCCCACCTCCTCGCGGATTAGGCTACAATGTCGGCAATGGGGGGGGTGAATGTTACCCGTCTCAACTACATGTGGACTGCGGCACTTTTAGAATCTCCCCTCGCCGCTGGACTGTTGTGAATCTGGTACTATTAGAATCTCTACGTAGCGAACGGATAGTGTATGTCTGAGAACAGTACGGGTATTAATGGGCCGTCGTCCGGCGTTGGAACGCCCATGAAGCCTAAGATCCGAATCGTGGTAGCGGACGATCATCCCATCTTCCGCGATGGGTTATGTCGGCTACTCGCTTTGGAGGAGGACTTCGAAGTCGTTGCGCAGGCTCAGGACGGACGCCAGGTGCTCGACGTTCTTCAGCAGCATGAACCCGACATCCTGTTACTCGATTTGAAGATGCCCGGCCTGGATGGCCTGGCCACTCTGCAGCGCCTTCAGATCGCCAAGAACAAGACCCGCGTCATCGTACTCACCGCCTCCGACGATAAGAATGAATTTGTCCAGGCGATGAAGCTGGGGACGTCCGGGATCGTTCTAAAACAGACGGCGACCGAACTGTTAATCAAGAGCATTCGCAAGGTGCATGCCGGAGAGATCTGGCTGGATTCGCATACGACGGCCGCGGTCATCCGGCAGTTTGTCGCCAACGACGAAGCTCCCGCGATGTCCTCACCGCCGCAGGCGCCGCCGACGCGGGAACGCGAGCGGTCACCCTTGAGTCAGCGCGAACGGGAGATCGTCGCGCTCGTAGCTCAGGGTTTCAAGAATAAGGAAATGGCCGAGAAGATGTTCATCAGCGAACAGACGGTGAAGAACCATCTGCACAACATCTTCGACAAACTCGGCGTCTCAGACCGTCTGGAGCTTGCGCTCTACGCGATCCACAATAACTTGCACACCGGCCGGTAGGGTCAGGAATCAATCCGACCCGCGTGCGTGACTCGCGCTTTGGCGAGCGAGCGGTGGTCCTCCGCGCGTGGCCATTGCTCCTCGCTCGCCAAAGCGCGAGTCACGCTCGCGGCTCATCAGCTTTAGTCTGGTCCATCCTCGTTTAGTCGGGCTGTGCCTCGTTTTTGACCGACTCCTGTCCCACCTATGCGCCCATTCCCAACTCTTTCGCGCCGTATTCTTTTAACTTATTGTGCAGGGTCTTCAGGCTGATGCCGAGGATTTCGGCGGCGCGAGTCTTGTTATTACTCGTGTGCTCGAGGGTGCGCAGAATCAGGCCCTTCTCCGCCTCTTCCACGGTCGTGCCGATCTGAAAGCGCACCGTCTCGGGATCGTCAGCCACAACGACAGTCACCGTCGCCGCTTCCTCGCCATTCGTGGCCGCCGGGCGCATTCCCTGGAGGAACGCCGGCAGGTGTTTGACTTCGATCGTGCCCTCGCCCGCCAGGATCACGGCGCGCTCCAGTACATTGCGGAGTTCGCGCACGTTGCCGGGCCAGGCATGGCGCTCCAGGCAATTCATCACCGCCGCGGAGATTTCCGCGACGCGGCATTGGTGCTTGCGATTCAGATCCGCGATCAGCGCCTCCGCCATCGCCGGAATATCGTCCTTCCGCTCGCGCAGGGGCGGCAGGTGAACGTGAAAGACGTTCAGACGATAGAAGAGATCTTCCCGGAGATGCCCGCCGCCGACCGCTTCCTCGGGGACCTTATTGGTCGCCGCGACCACGCGTACATCGACCTCGAATTCCGTCCGCCCACCGAGACGGCGCACCTTCGAGTCCTCGAGAATCCGCAGCAATTTGGCCTGCGTAGCCATTGGCATCTCGCCGATTTCATCGAGCAGCAGCGTGCCGTGCTGGGCGAGTTCGAAGCACCCCGCGCGCCGCTCGGTAGCGCCGGTGAATGACCCCTTCTCGTGCCCGAACAGTTCGCTTTCGATCAACGATTCCGGCAGCGCCGCGCAATTGATCGCCACGAACGGACCCTGCTTCCGAGGGCTCAGCGCATGCAGCGTCCGCGCCACCATTTCCTTACCGGTGCCACTCTCGCCGGTAATTAAGACCCCCGCCTTGCTCGGCCCCGCCTGCTGCAAGAGCGCAAAGATTTCCTGCATGCGCGGCGAATTGCCGACCATGGTGCCCAGCGAACCCTTATAGACCAGGTTGCGCTCGAGCACCTTGTTTTCCTGGCTCAGTCCGGCATGGGTTCCGGCGCGGCGGATCAGCACTTCCAGCGTGCCGGCTTGAATCGGCTTCTCGAGGAACCAGTACGCTCCGAGTTCGTGGACTGTCTTGACCGCTGTTTCGATATTGCCGTAGGCCGTGAGCACGATGGTCGGCGGCATGTCGCCCAAATCCCGCAGACGCTGCAAAAATCCGAAGCCGTCCAGCACCGGCATATTCAGGTCGGTGAGGATCACGTCGGGGGTGAAAAACTCCAGCGTATCCAGAGCTTCCTGGCCATTGGCGGCGGTTTTTGGGGCCATTCCCCAAGCCGAAACCATCGCAGCCAGCCCGGTGCGCTGGCTCTCTTCATCATCTACAATCAACACGCGAATTGAGGGGTTCAATAGGAGAGTTCCTTCCCGAATGGGCTTCTGATTCTATTTTACCTCTCCCTACGCTCGGGGCATGCGATGCGGAGATGATAAGATTGGAAGTAACTCTAGCGTTTCGGAACGAACGCTCTCCGAAATTGGTGCGAAAACGCACGAGGGATGATGTGGGAACACTGGTCCGGAAGGCAAGGCGCCGCATCTTAGGCAACGAACTGCTCGCTCAGGGGGCGAACGCAGCCAGCGTCGCGCTGGGCGCGTTCATTCTGCTGTTGCTCCTCGGCACGCAGATCCTCAACTGGCAGATCGTCGTCGCAGTTCCGCTGCTGGCGGCCGCATTCGGGCTGTACCGCATCAAGAAGCGCCTGCCCGCGCCGTATACAGTCGCACAAATTATCGATCGCCGTCTGGACCTCGCGGACAGCCTGTCCACAGCCCTCTTTTTCAGCGAAGTCGCACCTCAGACTGCTGCTCCCGACGAAGTTCGCCGCGCCCAGTTCGAAAGCGCGGGACGGAGCGCCCAGACCGTCGATGTGCGTACAGCCGTGCCGTACAGGATACCGCGCGCAATGTACGCGATGGCCGCCCTGCTGGTGGTCGCGGGCAGTCTTTTCGCGCTTCGCTATG
>JAOAPT010000970.1 GCA_025463045.1 Candidatus Solibacter sp. | reverse complement strand
AAAGGTCCCAATCCAAATGGTTCCATCCCTCGTAACGAGCAGGCTGTTGATGTCGGCAGGGAGATGCTTCCCCGCGGGTGGTTGCCATGGGATACTGCGAACGCCATCGAAGCGAAACAAGTTGAATTCCCCGCCGAGCCAGAGATACCCATCGGGTGTTTGGGCCATCGCGTAGATGTTGCCCAGGGAAAACCCGTTCCGGATGGTCCACGCGGTGTGCGCGTACTGGCTGATATCGAGAGAAGGATTCAACGCGAAGGCGCAACCGCGGCCTGCGATGAGAACGCACAGCACGATGGCAACTCGTCTCACTACCGGCTCTCCTTGGCGTGTTGCTGCACGTTCCACAACTGCCGGCTGAACCGAAACCGCCCGCTCCCGCGCCCCTTGTTATAAGCTGGCGGTGGAATCATCAGTTCGGTCTGCGTGTCCGCTCCCGCCTCGCTGAAGACCAGTACGCCCGGCAGCAAAGGCCGGCGAACACTGAGGTGAGATCGCTGAAGAAGTGGCGACGGCTTCAACGCAACAATCCGGGAGAGTGCGGTAAATCCACGCTGCAAGATGCCTGCGAACCGCCGCTCCGCGACTACGGCGTCGGCGTCAATCTGGTTTGCCTTCAGAACCAACCTCGGCATAGGATCGGATGTCCCCGGTTCTGATGTATGTTCAGGTGCTGCCATTTTATCACCCGATTCCCGTGGACATCGTCTGGGTGAGCTGATCTCAACGTAAAATCTGATTCTTGGCCCCGCGCTTTTCGGTTGCTCGCGACACCCCTAAAAGTGGTACACGCAGCTTTCACGATTGAATCAATCTGCTCCACGACGATATAGGGTTGGCGTCCGGCAGGAGCCGGTGCACAATCAGCATGTATCCGGGCAATGAGTGCTCCATACAATGTTCGCAGCAGGTTGTGGAGTCGAAAGAGGCGTCGCGTCAGAGGCCGCGCGATCTCTGGGCTGCGTTAGAGGAGGATAGGTCATGGAAAACGTGAATCTGGAATCCGAGAACCGGAGCGAGCTCCATTTTGAAGATGTCACCGGCGGCAGCGCAGCCGTGGGGCGCGTCGTAAACGACATCGAGACCTTCGCACCGCCGGATTCCATCATCCGGATCAGCGGCGAGAACGGCACCCGCCGGGACGCACTCTATCGGGCCGTCATGGCGCTCTCGCGGGCGATCGCCGGTTGCACAGACCTGAGAAGTCTGCTGGCGGGCGCAGCCGAATCTCTTCGCCAAATTGTCAGCTTTGATCATGTCGCCCTCATTCTGCATGATTCCAACGGCAACGCCATGCAAGGGCATATCTTGAATGAGCCCTGCAATCCCGTAATCACGAGCCTTCGGCTGCCGGTCGACCAGGATCCAGCTGGTTGGGTATGGCTAAACCAGCGGCCACTCGTCCTCACATCTGTCCAGTCGGAAACTCGCTGGCCGGAGTTCGTCAGGCGCGCTCGCGACTTCAACATCACCACTTTGATGCTTGTCCCACTGACTACGGGGAATAACCGGCTCGGCGCGTTCGGCTTCAGCTCCGTAGCGCTACTCGAGCCAAGCCCGGCCGAGATCGCGTTCCTGGAGCGCGTTGCCAGCGAGTTCGCCGTTGCCGTCGAGTCCTTCCTGGCAAAGCAGGTGGCAGTCCGGGAGCGGGACCGGTTGCGAACCCTGTTCGACATCACCGATGCGCTGGTGTCGAAGCTGGATCGAGACGAGTTGTTCTCTGCGATATCCGACCAGCTCTCGAAGGTCATCCGGCACGATTGCGCGCTACTCACGCTTTGCAATGAAACCGGCAGCCTCGATGTATACGCGCTGCATTCCACGATTCCGCAGCTTCTTGAGGCATTGAAGGGACCGTTCAACCCTGTAGGCATGCCGGCGGAACAGGTGCTCGCGAGCGGAAAGCCCGTAGTAGCCTGCGAAGGCGATATCGACCGCTATCCTAATCCGAATTTTCGGCGTTTTCTGGCGCTCGGATTCAAATCCATTTGCTCGGTTCCATTGATCGCACGAAATCGCATTATTGGAACACTGGCGCTCAATCGAATGACGGACGATGCCTGGACTCCTGAGGACGTCGAGTTCCTGGTGCAGGTCGCGAGCCAGATTGCCATGACGGTGTCGAACTCACTCGCTTTTAGGGAGCTGGGAGAAATAAAGGAGCGGCTCGCAACCGAGAAGCTCTACCTGGAAGACGAGATCCGCCTCGACCAGAACATCGGGAACATGGTAGGCGAAGGGCCCGGTTTTCAATCCGTCGTTAACGGCATTCAGACCGTGGCCCCGACCGGCGCGACGGTTCTCATCATGGGCGAAACGGGCACAGGAAAAGAACTCGTTGCCCGTGCCATTCACGACTTGAGCGGCCGCAGCAAGGGCAGTTTGGTGAAAGTTAACTGCGCGGCGATTCCCGCCAGCCTGCTCGAGAGCGAGCTATTCGGGCACGAGAAGGGCTCGTTCACCGGAGCCGTGGCGCAGAAAATCGGTCGCTTCGAACTGGCTCACGGAGGCACGCTGTTTCTCGACGAGATCGGGGAAATGCCGCTGGAACTCCAACCGAAGCTATTGCGTGCCATTCAGGACCAGGAGTTCGAGCGTGTCGGCGGCAATCGCACGATCCGCACGGACGCCCGTTTGGTCGCCGCCACAAATCGGGATCTGAAGGCGATGGTGGAGGACAACCAGTTTCGCGCCGACCTTTACTATCGCCTGCATGTTTTCCCATTGAATGTTCCGCCGTTGCGGGACCGCAGGGAAGACATACCGCTGCTGACGCGCTACTTCGTCCAGAAGCACGCGCATCGCATGGGCCGCAACATCGATACGATTCCCACGTCCGTTTTGGACGCACTCACGAACTACCCTTGGCCGGGCAACATCCGCGAGTTGCAGAACGTGTTGGAGCGGTCGGTCATTCTGACCAATGGGAGTGTCCTGCAGGTGCCCATGACCGAGCTCACGGGCAAAGCGATTCCCGTTACGTTGAACGGACAATCGCCGGCGGAACCGCACAACGCCGAACGGGCGAGGATCCTAAAGGCGCTGGAGGAAGCCAGGGGGCAAGTGGGAGGTCCGGACGGCGCGGCGGCACGACTGGGACTGAAGCGAACGACCTTGCAATCCCGCATGCGCAAATTCAATATCTCGCGCCAGTTTCGTTGAGCAAAAGGAAACCTGATTTCAGCACCAGGAAGTTTGGCACCCTCGACGTGTGTCCACTTGAAGACTTCACTCGCAAGGCTGCCCGAGAGATGAAAGGAGACAACGTCATGAGTCAAATACAATTACTCGACCCCAGCAGAAAAGGACGGGAAGCAGAGGGCCTGGAGACCAGACTGCGCCACCTTGTGATCGGACAGGATGACGCCATTAGCAAAATAGTCGAAGCCTATCAGGGGTTTCGGACTGGGATGTCTCCTGCCGGCAGGCCGGTAGGGAACTTTTTGTTCCTGGGACCGACCGGCTCCGGAAAAACTCGCGTTGTGGAGGCGACCGCCGAAGCACTGGTCAAAGACCCTGGCGGAGTGGTCAAAATCGATTGCGCGGAATACCAACACAGCCACGAGATCGCAAAGCTGATCGGTTCGCCTCCCGGATATCTTGGCCATCGCGAAACGAACGCGCTGCTCAGCCAGGAAGCTCTCAATCGGCATCACACCGAAGAGCTCAAGCTCAGCTTCGTACTCTTCGATGAAATTGAAAAGGCCAGCGATTCACTCTGGAATCTGTTGTTGGGCATTCTGGACAAAGGCACCCTGACTCTGGGGGACAACCGGCGCGTTGATTTTTCGCAGTCCATCATCTTCATGACCAGCAATCTCGGCGCGGCCGAGATGAGCGCTCTGGGCGCACCCCGGCTGGGGTTTCACGTAGCCTGTTCCGGTGATGATACCAACAAAGCAAAGCTGAACGGCAAGATCACCACCGCGGGTGTCGCGGCAGCTCGGCGTAGGTTCACGCCTGAGTTCATGAACCGGCTGGACCAGATCGTCGTGTTCAGATCTCTTGGCACGCCGGACCTGCGCAAAATCGTCGACATCGAATTGGATCTGGTGCAGCAGCGGATCCGTGCCGCGGCGCGGGACAATCGGTTCTTTCTGGCCGTGACGGAGAGCGCGAAAGAGTTCCTGGTCGCGGAAGGCACGGACGTGCGCTACGGAGCGAGGCCGCTCAAACGTGCGATCGAACGCCTGCTCGTCCACCCGCTCTCGAACCTGATGGCGAGCAGACAGATCCGCCGCGGCGATTGCATTCGAGTCAGCCACGCTCAGCATGCGCCCACGCTGCTGTTCTCCCGCGAAACCGAAACTGAACAAGCCTGGGGTGTTGGCTGCCAGGCGGCTTGACCCGCCCGGACGTGGCCCGCCCCACTTCTATCTAAGGAGACTCTTGCATGCGCAAGACGTGTACCCGGACTCTGTCCTTGCTAAAGGTGATTGTTTTCATTGGGCTGTCATCTTCGATGCCAGCAGAAAATCCAGTCGTGCGTGGCCAACTGCACCTGCCGGCTCACGAATTGGTTCAGGGTCTGTTCGTGATCATGGACGAGGTTTCCAGCACGTCCAGACTTCTCAAGCGGATGTCCGCGGCGACGGCAGTTTCGAGTTTCGCGATGTTCCAACTGGAGATTATATGTTGCGTGTCACCGATGGCCGCGGGCTGACCATATGCCAGCAACTCGTCACCATTCACGACCACATGCCGGAGCTGGAAGTCCGTCTGCCGGAACGGGAGTCCCACGGTGCTGGAGGAGGGGCGGCGACCGTGTCGGTAACGCAACTGATGCATCCGCCGCAAAAAAGGGCAGTGCAGGCGTTTCAGAACGCGGTGCGTTTATCGTCCGCGGGAAAGTACGAAGATGCGCTGAACGAATTGGAGAAGGCCATCCGCATCTCGCCGGATTTTGGCGCGGCACATACGAACCTCGCCGCGCAGTACTTTCGAGTGGGCCGATTTGAGGAGCCCATTGCGGAATCGTCGCGTGCCATCCAGATCGGCGGTCCCGATCCGCGTAACCTGTGCAATCTTGCGACGGCGCAGGCCCGGCTGCATCGATTCGCGGAGGCGGAGAAATCGGCTCGAATCGGCGCTGCGGCTGGATTCCGGTTATCTCAAGGCGAACCTGATCCTAGGCTCGATTCTGGTGAATGAGCCGGCGACACGCCGCGAGGGCATCACACACCTGGAAAAAGCCGCTGCCGAATTTGCCTCGGCCCGGCAATTTCTCGAGCAGCTCCGAGCTTCGCGCTGAGAAGTAGTAGAGGCAATCGTGGCGACTCGTCGAAATGAAATCAGCCCGTCATCTCAAACGACCAGCGCGACCGAGCTGCGCCGCGCCGAACTTCGGCAGGAGGCATCGGCACGTGCTGCTGCCGAAGTTAAGGGTCCGGCATGCCATAACCCAGCGATGGGGCAACCGCCTTCGCTTCAATAGTACACAGTGTGCGGCACTTCGCAGCGAATGGCCAATCGAATGCGAATTCTTGTCCGACATCGGGATGCAGATCAGTATCGACATTCATGAGTAGATCGTTATGAAGGCACGGAAACGACTGACCCGCGAGGAGAGCAAAGAACTGACGCGCCTGCGTCTGATCGAAGCAGCCGAGAGGCTGTTCATTCGGAGAGGCTTCGACGATGCGTCAGTGGAGGAGATCAGCGAGATGGCAGGTTACTCCCGTGGCGCCTTCTACTCGAACTTCGACAACAAAGAGCAGGTATTCCTCGCGGTTATCGACCGGCGCCGGCCCAAGGCCCTGGACGACATCCTCCAACGGGTGTCCGAACCAGTGGAACGGATCGCGGCAGTCCGGAACTGGTTCGCGAATCAATGGCGTCTCAAGGATTTCATCGCGCTCCGGATGGAATTTAGCCGCAGGGCCTTTCGAGATCGTTCGGTCAGGGCGCACCTCGCCGAAGTGCTTCGGCAGGAACTTGAAACCTACTCCGCTTCCGTCGGCCGCTTCCTCTGCGCGAAGGACGAAGTTGCCGCTGAGCGGCCGGAAATCGTGGTGCTTGTTCTATTGGCGGTGGCACTCGGACTGGGAATCCTCGCCGTCGATACCGATCCCGAACGGGAACACATGTACGCGGAGGCGGCCGCGCTAGTGTTCGATCGCATGACCGTCTCCCAACTTTCACACTTAGGACAATTGCAATGCTGAAGAAACATCTTTTCGCTCTGATTCCGGTTGCGTGCGTGACCATGCTCACATCGTGCGTGCCCGAAACCAAAGCTGCTTCTGAGCAGACTGCGGTGCCCGTTCAGGTCCGAACTCCAGACGTCGTGGAGCGCGCCGAATCGATAAGCGCCAGTGGCTCGATCGAAGGTTCGGAAACGGCCGACGTGGCCTTCCAGGTCGGCGGCCGCATGATCCGAGTGCGGTCGAAGAGGGCCAGCACGTGAGCAAGGGACAGTTGCTGGCGGAAATCGAACCGACTGACTACCGAAATGCCTTCGACGCGGCAACAGCGCAGAAGCAGGCGGCACTCGCCGTCTCGCAGAAGGCCGATGCCGGTCTCCGGAAACAGGAACTGGAGCAGGCCCGCATTGACTTCGAACGCTGTCAGGACGAATACAAGCGCATGAAGTTCCTGGTGGAACGAAAAAGCCTGCCTCCGAACGATTTTCAGAAAATCGAAGCGGCCTATAACGCCTCCAAAGAGCGTTACGAGATGGCTGTAGAGGGCACGCGCAAGGAAGACATCGCCACGGCGGCTGCACAGGCACATGCGGCAGACGCCCAGGCGGCCGAGGAACGAAAGCGGTTGGACGACACGCGGCTCCTCGCGCCGATCTCCGGAAATATATCGATGCGCAAGGTAGATCCAGGCCTGACAGTCACCGCTGGAACGACCGTCTTCTCGATCGCTGAACTGAACCCGATTAAGGTCCGGGTAGGAGTTCCGGAAGCAGAAATCGCAAAAGTCCGGCAAGGCGCCGCCGCGGAGATCACCGTGCCTTCTCTCGGGGGACGATGCTTCAAAGGAAAAGTGGCCATTATCGGCGTCGCGAGCGAAGCCGCTTCACGCACCTACACGGTAAAACTCCTGGTTCCCAACCCTGGACCGGTGCTGTTGGCCGGTATGGTTGCGGAAGCGCGGATCGTCGGGCCTGCGAAGATCCGCGCGCTGACCATCCCGGCTGAGGCCGTGGTGCCCGATGCACAGGGCGCGCCAAACGTGTACGTCTACTCCCCGGACCGTAAGCGGGTCTACGGGCGCAGGGTCGAGGTGGGCTCGCCGGTTGGCAAGGAAGTGGAGATCCGCTCCGGCCTCAACGGCAGCGAACAGGTGGTCGTTTCCGGGCAGCAGAAGGTTCGGGAGGGCAGCGTGGTTGAAATTCAGGGAGGTGTCCAGTGAATCCGGTGCGCGCCTCGCTGCGGTATCCACAAGTCACGATCGCTCTAACCATCATGCTGGTGGCCTTTGGGGCTTACGCTCTGATGCGGATGCCTCGGCGGGAGGACCCGAAGATCCACGTGCGCGAGGGAATCGTGGTCGCTTTCTATCCGGGCGCCTCCGTCGCGGAAGTCGAAAATCAGGTCACCCAGAAAGTCGAGCAGCGCATCTTCAAACTCGAGGGCGTCCGGCGCGAGAAGACGTACTCGACCAGCATGAACGGAGCGATGTTCATCAATCTCAACC
>JAOAPT010000961.1 GCA_025463045.1 Candidatus Solibacter sp. | reverse complement strand
CGGAGCACCATCGTGCCCGTATTCAGGCCCGCCGGGATCGCGACATTGATCTGTTCCACCGCCGGCAACCCCGGCGCGGCGACCGCCGCTTCGACGTCCAGCGGCCACACGGTTCCGTTCGCATCCTGCGCTTCCACCCGCACATCGCGAGGCCGCACACGATTCATGCTGAAGCCCATGCCGGTAGCGAAGATCGCCAGGCGCGTACGTTGGTCGCAGCCCTGAATCTCCGAAGTCAGCGCGTCGAATGGACCGCCCGAAAACGTCACGGCATTCAGAATCGCGCCGAACTCGCGCCCGTTCTGCACCATCGTGAAAATTGCGGGCGCGAGCGGCCGGATGGTCGCGCTCCCCGTCAACACGTCCTGGTTCGCCGACCGGATCACCACCGCGCTATCTCCCAGGTTGGAATCCTCCGGCACTATAAAATTTACCTGGGAAGGTCCTACATACTGAATTTGCGCCTTAGTCCCGTTGACTAAGACGGAGTAACCGCCGAGATCGGTCGGCAGCGCTCCATGATCATCCGCCTGACCAATCACCGCGACGGCGCCGATCGGGCCATATCCGACTGCAAACGATCCTGGAGCTACCGCCGCAACACCGCCGGCAGCCGACAGAATGGACAAACGGGACTCCGCCTGAAGCGCGCAAGCGCCAGCAAGAATCACAACTAGACCAACGTGAACAGGAGTTTTGATTTGCATTTCGAATCCTTTTTGCGAAGCTGTGAAGCCCAGCTCAACGCAGAAAGGTACAAAGCATGCAACGGGCCGCGATGGTATAAGTCGTCACGGTCCGAGTAACATAGCGCACTTATGCGTGTGCAAGGCGACCTAACCCCGTCGGATGAACGCAATTCAATCAGAGCCGCGACGGTTACGGAGCGGTGGTCGCCGCGTCCGGGCGTCACCAAGCGGCGCTACAGCCAATCTTCAGATTCGCGGCTTACCATGGAGGTTTGTGCGGATCCTGGTTGTGGAAGATGAGCGGCGTATGGCGGACCTGCTGCGGCAAGGTCTGAGCGAGGACGGGCACGCCGTGACCGTCGCGCTGGACGGGCGCGATGGCCTCGCGATCGGCGAGACCGGCGAATTCGACCTGCTGATTCTCGACGTCATGCTGCCCGGGATCACCGGCTTCGAGATCTCGCGCCGTCTCCGCGCGCGCCGCGACCGCACGCCCATCCTCATGCTCACCGCGCGCGATGCACCGAGCGACATCGTGCAGGGCCTCGACATCGGGGCCGACGATTACCTCACCAAGCCCTTCTCCTTCGATGTGCTGCTCGCCCGCGTGCGTGCCGCCGGACGCCGCGGTCCCAGCGAGCAGCCGGTCGTGCTCGAAACGGCAGGCGTGACGCTGCACCTCGGGACGCGCGACGTCCGCCGTGGCGCGCGCCGGATCGAGCTGACGCGCACTGAGTACGCGATCCTCGAAATGCTCATGCGCGCCGCCGGCCGCGTCGTCACCCGCGATTCCCTGATCGAGGGCATCTGGGGCGGCGATGCCGAGATCGAGAGCAACACACTCGACGCCTTCGTGCGCCTGCTGCGCGGAAAGCTGGAAGCCGCCGGCGAATCGCGCGTGCTGCGCACGGTTCGCGGCGTAGGCTACTGCCTGCGCGCCGAGGAATCGTGATGCGGATTTCGATTCGACAGCGCCTCACCGCGTGGTACGCCGCGGCCCTGCTGCTCGGCCTTGCGCTCTTCGCGTTCGGCATGTGGATCGCGCTCCATGAGCGCGTCCTCGCCGGCGTCGACGCCCGCCTTGCGCTGCGCATCCGCGGGCTGCAAACCGCGCTCGGCGCCGAGGCGGAGATCAGTGACCGCGCGCAACTCGATAAGGAACTCGGCGAATTTGTCCGCGAGGTCCCCGATGGCAGTGTCATCCAAGTACGCGGCGCCGCGGGACCGCCGCCTGCCTCCGCGCCGCACACGCAACTGATCGACGGCCGTTCCTACCGCGTCGCCGCCACTCGGCTCGAGACCGCCGGCTCGAGCTTCGACGCCGAAGTCGCCATGCCGCTCGAGGATGCCCTGGCGATCCTGCAGGATTTCCGCCGCCTGCTGCTCTGGATGATTCCCGGCGTCCTGCTGGTCGCCTGCCTCGGCGGCTACTGGCTGAGTTCGCGCGCCCTTCGCCCGGTCGACGAGATCACCACTGTCGCCCGCTCGATCGGCGTGCAGAATCTTTCGCAGCGCCTCGCCGTGCCGCAGACCGGGGACGAGTTGCAGCGCATGGCGCAGACCTGGAACGAAGTCCTCGCGCGCCTGGAAATCTCCGTGCAGCGCATTCGCCAGTTCACCTCCGACGCGTCTCACGAACTGCGCACTCCGCTCGCGCTGATTCGCGCCACCTCCGAACTCGCCCTGCGGCGCGATCGCGATCCCGAGGAGTACCGCGCTTCCCTCCGCCAGATCGAGCGCGAGGCGGCGCACATGACCACGCTCACCGAATCCCTGCTCACCCTTGCGCGCGCCGATTCGGGCGCGCTCGGCATCACGCTGCAGCCCACCGACTTCAATACCCTGATCGAGTCCGTCGTGCATCAGCACTCCGCCGCCGCCCTCGCGCGCAACGTCACGCTCCGCGCCATCACCGCCGCCGAGCCCGCGCGCGCCGGCGCCGATGAGGCGTCTATCCGCCGCGTTCTCCTCATCCTGCTGGATAACGCGCTGAAGCACACCCCGGCCGGCGGCACGATCACCGTCTCCGCCACGCCCGCTCCCCACGCCGTCACGCTCGCCGTGGAAGACACCGGAGACGGCATACCCGCCGACGCACTGCCGCATATCTTCGAGCGCTTCTACCATGTCGACCCCGCGCGCGGCAGCGGCTCGGGATTTGGGCTCGGGCTTTCGATCGCGCAGGCCATCGCCCACGCTCACGGCAGCGCGATCACCGCCACCAGTTCCGAAGGCGCGGGCGCGCGCTTCTCGCTGACGCTCTGACCCTTACACGAAATCTTCAGTTCCGGCTGCTATCGTCTTTACATGAATCGAACATCCATCGCCATCGCTGCCGCCCTCGCGTTCGCCGGCTTGGCCGCGGCCAAGGGCCTGCAGTTGAAAGATCTGCCCGCCGCCGTGCAGAAGACCGTCACCGAACAGACCAAGGGCGCCGAGATCAAGAACATCGCGAAGGAAACCGAAAAGGGCGTCACGCAATATGAAATCGAGACCCTGGTGAACGGCAAGCACCGCGATTTCAACGTGGACACCAAGGGCGGGCTCATCGTGGTCGAAGAGGAGGTCTCGCTGGACTCCATTCCCGCGCCCGCGAAAGCGGCCATCGAGAAGAAGGTCGCCGGCGGCAAGCTGGGCATGGTCGAAACCGTGACCAAGGGCAGCGTCACGCTGTACGAAGCTGCGTACACCACCAAGGCCGGCAAAAAGGGCGCCGTGCTGGTGAAGGCCGACGGCACCGAGACCAAGGACTAATGCGCGTACTTTGCCTGTTGCTGGGCGCAGCATCGCTCTGCGCCCAGCCGGCGAAGGACTTCCAATCCGTCTTCGCGGTCGACAAGAAGAATCTCGGCACGCGGGGCGACAATCCCTATTTCCGCTTACTCCCGGCTATCAACTCTCGTACCGCCACGGCAAGGACACCGACACGTTGACCGTCCTCGCGGAGACGAAGCGCGTCGACGAGTGCCGCATCGTCGAAGATCGCGAGATGAAGAACGGCAAACTGGTCGAGCTCGCGCGCGATTATTATGCGGTCGATTCTGTCACCAACGATGTGTATTACATGGGCGAGGACGTCGACGTCTACAAGAAAGGCAAAGTCGTGGGGCATGAGGGCTCGTGGTTGTCCGGCATCAAGGGCGCGAAGTTCGGCCTTATGATGCCCGGCACGCCCGAGGTCACGCGAGTACACCCGCGACACC
>JAOAPT010000960.1 GCA_025463045.1 Candidatus Solibacter sp. | reverse complement strand
CCCGATGCTCGCCAAATATTATTTCGTCTCCGAACGCCGCCTCTGGCGTCCTTTCGTGAACGCAGGTCCAACGGTGCGCCGGACCTCGCTGCACTCGCAGGATTTCACGAGTCTCCTGAGCGGGACGCCGATCAATTTCACCGGCACACCGGTGATCACTATAAACAGCGTGAAGTGGAAAGTGGATCCCACGCTGGGCGCCGGCGTCGATTTCAAAGCGGGCCGTTTCCATCTCGCTCCCGAGGCGCGTTACTCGTACTGGGGCGCGGGCAAGAACACCCTGGTGCGCAAGAATCAGATCGACTTCCTGCTTGGGTTCCGGTTTTAGCGGTGTATTTTCGGGAACCCGAGAAACGCTCTTCTTTGTTTTCAATCACATCTGGGGTTCGTTTGGTAATACGACTTATTCATACCCCCGAATTTCTCCCATGCGGCCGGAAAACCCGGCCGCAAATGTAAACCTGGGTAGACTGTAACTCGCCCGTATCGGCAAACCAGACCTTTGATTCTTTATCTGACTAGAAACAGGCGGAATATAAATTGCAAGTTCGTGTGAACGGCATGATAGACTCACACCCATCTTGGACCGCGACCGTCCTATCGGACTTCTGCAGGCCACTGCGATGGTGGCGGGCATCATCATCGGCGCCTCCATCTTCGTGCAGCCTTCCGAGGTCAACCGCCACGTTCCCACGATTCCCGGCGTGCTGTCGGCCTGGATCACGGCCGGAATCCTCACGCTTTTCGGGGCGCTCGTGTGCGCGCAACTCTCCGCCGCGTTCCCGCGCACCGGCGGCGTCTACGTGTTTCTCAAGGAAACGCTATCTCCGGCGTGCGGCTTTCTTTGGGGATGGGCGATGTTCTGGAGCGCGCACTCCGGGATTATCGCGGCATCGAGCGTGGTCTTCGCGCGCTACGTCGCGTTCTTCGTTCCGCTCGGCGATGCGGGCATTCGATGCGTGGCGATCGCGGGCATCCTGATACTCTCCGCGGTGAATTACCTCGGCGTGCGCCAGGGCAGCATGTTGCAGACCGTCGTGACCGTGTCCAAAGTGATCGCGATTCTTCTGCTGCTCGTCATCGTGGCCTTCTGGGCCAAGCCCGCCGGGACTTCCACCGCGCCGCCTGCGCCGTCCGCGCAACCGTTCCGCGAATTCGTCCTCGCCGTCTCGGCCGCCCTGTTCGCGTTCGGCGGATGGCACATGGTGACCTACACGGCGGGCGAAACACGCGACCCGGGGCGCACGATTCCGCGCGCGCTACTGATCGGCACCCTCACGGTGACTGGAGTCTACGTGCTGCTCAACGCGGCGTATCTTTACCTGCTGCCGATCTCGAGCGTGATCGGCTCGACGCGCGTCGCGGCCGACGCAGCGCAGGCGGTTGCCGGACCGCGCGGCGCGTCGCTGATCTCGGCCCTTGTCATTCTCTCCGCCAGCGGTGTGCTCAACGGCGTGATTCTCGCCGGACCGCGCACGTATTATGCGATGGCCAAGGAAGGGCTCGCGTTCCAGTGGCTCGGCTCGCTGCGGCACGCGATCGTGCTGCAGGCGGTGTGGTCCTGCATCCTGGTCGCGACCGGCACCTACCGCGCGCTGTTCACGCGAGTGATTTACACGGAGTGGCTGTTCTTCGCCCTGATGGCGATCGGGCTGATGCGGTTGCGGCGGCGGTTCGCGTTGGTGCCGGCGATCTTCGCCGCGGCCGCGGTGGTGGTCGCGGTGATCCAGATCGCGGCCGATCCGGTACAGGCGGCCACGGGACTGCTGATCGTCGTGTTAGGATTGCCTGTCTATTTCTACTGGCATGCCCATCATTGATTTTCACAATCACTACTATCCGCCCGCGTATCTGGACGCGCTACGCACCGGCCCGAGCGCAGTTGAAGTCACGATCGACGAGGACGGCAATCCGCGCATCTTCTACCCCGGCGACTACAACATCTGTGTGCCCGGCCATCGCGACATCGATTACCGCGAGCAGGTGCTGATCGAGCACGGAGTGGATACGCAGGTGATCACGCTGACCACGCCGGGCACGCACGTGGAAGCTGCGGCGACGGCGGCGCGCTTTGCGGCACTGGTCAACGACGCGTTCGCGCACGTGATGGAGACGAAGCGCGGCCGCTTCATTCCGCTTGCAACGTTGCCGCTGAACGACCCGGCGGCGAGTGTCCGCGAACTCGACCGCGCGTGCCGCCAGCTTCATTTTCCCGGTGCGTGCCTCTTCAGCAACGTGAACGGCACAGGATTGAACGAGCCGCAATACCTGCCGCTCTACGAGCTGGCCAACGATCTGGACGCGGTGCTGTTCATTCACCCGACGCACCCGCTCGGGGTGGAGGCGATGACGGATTTCTGGCTGATGCCGCTGGTCGGTTTTCTGATGGACACGACGCTCGCCGCCGCCAAACTCGTCTTCAGCGGCATTCCCGAGCGGTACCCGCGGATCAAGTTTGTCCTCGGCCATCTCGGCGGCGCGATTCCATATCTGGCCGAGCGGCTCGATCGCGGCTTTGAGGCATTCAGCGAGTGCCGCGCCAACATCCCACGGCCGCCTTCGACGTACCTGAAGGAGTTTTATTTCGACACGGTGAACTTCGATCCGAAATCGATCCAACTGGCGATCGACTTCGCCGGGATCGATCATATTGTCGCGGGCAGCGACTATCCGCACCAGATCGGCAGCATTCCGAAAATGATCGCGTCGATCGGCGACCGCGCGGATATTTTCGCAGCCAATGCGGCGCGGATTCTGAAGCTGTAGCGCGCGGGGTTATCCTATTTCTTTATGACCATCGCCGACCTTGCCCAGATTGCCGGGCGCACCTATCCCGCGCGACGCCGCACGCAGAACCTGGTGGGGGGCATGAGCCCCATCCAGGCGAAGAATTTTTCGATGGGCAACGTCATCCTGGAACCGAATGGCGGCCAGGTGCCGTGGCATAACCAGGAACAGGAAGAGATCTACTTCATCATTGAGGGCACGGGCGAGATGTGTCTCGGCGAGGACCGCATGACGCTCACCACCGGACAGGCGGTGTTCATTCCGCCGACAGTGTTCCATCAGTTGACCAACATCGGCTCGACTCCGCTGCGCATGCTGTACTGCTACGGGCCGGCGGGCGATGTCGCGCACTGGCGGCAGGAGCTCGACGGCACATTGCCGAAGGCCGGGATCGACGTCCCCGCGCTGCCGGCCGGAGCGCAGCCGCAGTGCACCGAGAAGCCGAAGGCGTAACTTTCACTTCCAACCACAATTTCCATGAGCGAAAAAACCATCCACACCGTAGGGATCATCATGAACGGCGTCACCGGACGCATGGGGCTCAACCAGCACTTACGCCGTTCAATTTACGCCATCATGAAGCAGGGCGGCGTCCCTCTCGGCCCGAGCGAAGTGATCATGCCCAAGCCGATTCTGGTGGGGCGCAACCCGGCCAAGCTGGAGGCGATCAGCGCCGAATTCGGCGGACTTCCGTGGTCGACCGACCTCGATAAAGAGCTGGCGAATCCCGAGTACTCGATCTACTTCGACGCGCAGACTACGGA
>JAOAPT010000941.1 GCA_025463045.1 Candidatus Solibacter sp. | reverse complement strand
TAAGGTCGAAGTCTCCGGTGCCAGCCACTCGGTCTACATCTCCAGACCCAAAGAGGTTGCAGCTCTGATCAAAGAAGCTGCATCCCGAGCTCGGTAGAAGGGGAGTGTGAAAAGGACTGGGTGAATGGCCGCCCGAAAATGAAAACGTCAACCGGAAGGGCAATCGCTAGGAACTAATCGAGCAATTATTTGCGGAACAACCTGAAGGATTCGAGGCCGCGACAAGGAGGACCAGATGCGGGGCAGCATTTGTTCCACAAGAGTCACTTCGAACCGGAAGTCGTCACGGGTCAATCCGCGGAGACGACGGCCGGTTCGAGCCTAGGCCGGCATTGCCGCGAACGTGGCTGCTTTTCGGAGACGGTTCACCGTCTCTGAGGGGACCATCGCGTCGGGTTTCGTTCCATCACTCGAACGCATCACAAAAGGAGAAGCAGATGTTATCCGGCAAGAATCCAGTACGTGAGATGGACGCTTCAGAAGTTAGGGCCCGGGCCAGACTTGGACACTTCGAAACCTCGCGCCGCAAAGTTGTCGTCGGCGGTGCGGCGATCGTGGCCGCCTTCGGATTGCCGATAAGGTCACTTGCCTATCAATCCAGCCCAGCAAGCGGCGCCGCTTCGCAGAGTAATAAGCAAGGAGACACTAATATGATCACTACTAAAGACGGGACGAAGATTCATTTCAAAGATTGGGGTGCCGGACGGCCGATTGTGTTCTCGCACGGTTGGCCGCTGAATGCGGACGCATGGGACGCACAGATGCTGTTTCTAGGCGAGCACGGCTACCGTGTCATTGCTCACGACCGGCGCGGCCACGGTCGCTCAAGCCAGCCGTGGAGCGGAAACGAGATGGACACATATGCGGATGACCTCGCCGCGCTCATTGAAATGCTCGACCTGAACAATGCCACTTTGGTCGGCCATTCTACGGGAGGCGGTGAAGTCGCACGCTACATCGGCCGGCACGGCAGCGAGCGCGTGTCGCAGGTTGTACTGATCGCCTCGGTGCCGCCCCTGATGCTGAAGACAAAGAATAATCCTGGAGGCCTGCCAATCTCTGTCTTTGACCAGATTCGCGCCGGCGTCGTCGCAGACCGGTCCCAGTTTTTCAAGGATCTGAGCATTCCATTCTATGGCTACAACAAGCCGGGCGCCAAGATTTCGCAAGGCGTTCGCGACTCGTTTTGGCTCCAGGGAATGCAAGCGTCCATCAAGGGAGTGTACGACTGCATCAAGGCGTTCTCAGAGACGGACTTCACGGAGGACCTCAAAAAGATCGATGTCCCAACGTTGATCTTGCAAGGTGACGCGGACCAGATCGTGCCAATCGACGATGCGTCGCGCCTATCTGCCAAGCTCGTCAAACACTCGACGCTGAAGGTCTATCCGGGGGCGTCGCACGGCATGTGTACTGTCAATGCCGACCAGGTCAACGCCGATCTGCTCGCTTTCCTGAAGGCCAAATGATAGCCAAGGGCTGCGTCCTTGAAATCCTAAGGAGAGGCTGATTGAGGTATCCCTACGCCTCTTTGCGACTTGGCGACTTTGCATGAGACGCCCTTGTTTTATCCGTGTTCATCTGTGTCCAAGAGGTTCTTGCCGCGCGCAGGGTGAGGCGATCCTAATTCGATGACTTCAGGATGTCAGAGACTCCGTTTCATGTTCCGTCGAGTTCGATCCAACTGGCATCCGGCCAATCTCAACAACACAAACACAATCTCGCGCAAAGACGCAAGGCTCGCCAAGAGTGTCAACCTTGGCCCGCAATTTCAATTGGGTACGCAGCTCATGTAACATGTTACAAATTACGGAACCCAGCGACCACAATCTGAGAGATGAAGTCTCAGATCTGGCTGTATCGAAATTAAGAAGCTGGCGCGCTCATACTGATTCGTCAGGTCCGCGCCGATAGGCGTCGGCCAATTCCGCCGCGGCGACGTGATCGTCAACCAATAGCTAGCTCAAGCGCCTACCTCAAGCTAGTGCCGTTTGCCCACTGACCTGGTAGCGCAGGGAGTCGCAGTCCGAAAATCGATCACGCGGCGTCAACCGTTGCCAATCTGTTGCTTGGCCAGCGTGAACCTTCGAAGCCAAGCTCGTTGGGTTTTGGACCCAAAGGCTTCTGCAATGCTCGGCAGATTCGTATGGCGCTCAATAAGGCATCAACGGCGATCTCGCCGCTAGCGGCAACGTCAGAACGCCAATGAAATCAGGGCTGGCAACGATCAGCGGGCGAGAATCGTGCACTGGCGCAAAGCACTTCGACGATGCGAACATGGCGGAGTCGCTGATCGAAATCAGTGCTTGCTACCATGAGTTTGATAGCAAGCTCATTTTTGGTTCTGGGGAATCTACCCGAAAGTGCTGATTAAGAAGGAGTTTTGGTTGCGGGGGAAGGAATTGAACCTTCGACCTTTGGGTTATGAGCCCAAAACTAGCGTTGCCCTCAGTTCCCCTCCATTGCCCTGGATTGCCCTCAGTTTGGTAACAGAATTGGTGACAGTTGCCCTGCATTGCCCTGGGTTCCCCATGCGATTGGTGACAGAATTGGTGACGTCGGTCGCTCTTACGTGGGCGGCCGGCGAATGCTGGCTAGCTATCATACAGGCTTATGTATGGTGATTGGATTCAGTTCTGTCAAGCCGGTCCCGTATATGCTGAACGCTTCGGTGCAGAAGAAACAACCCCGTTTTCATGGGCGACGCGGCAAGGTATCGCGATGGCGCCATAGTGGGCGAGCAAATCGCGATACAGCGGGTTCACGGCAGGATCGTAGATGTCCGGTTTGAGCACGCCTTCACCGAGGTTGTCGAGTACGATTACGCGGCAAGCTCCACCCAGCCGGCGGCACGCTCGCTCGTGTAGTTCGGCCCACATGCGAGAGTTGGACTGGAAGATGAGTGGTCGAACGGCCTTGCGGCGGTAGCCCAGCGTGAGCACGAACAAGCGCGTGCGCGGGTAACGGCCAGAGTGACGATCGCGCACCATGGGACCGCCGCCGTAATCGACCTGCGCTTCCTCGTCGGGTGGCGTGACGATGACCAAGCCAGAAGCTCGGCACTGATATGACCCAAAGATAAGCCTCCCATCTCTGTATAGATCAGTGGCGGTCCGATGGCCCTCTACTCTGATCAACTCGCCCCGCACGCATCTCGCTTGGTCCGAAGTTCGCAAGGTCCAGCCATTCTCACGAAGGGCAGGTGGCGATTCGAGTTTGCGCCGAATACTCTCAGGCTTGTCCGAAGATTGCCTTGAGTTAGCTTGGTTGCGCCGGGGTGGCCGCTAGGATGAGAGCGCGCACATCTGCCGGCATTTCAGCCCTTTGCCTCACTCATGAGTCGAAGTATCCTCTCCCGCAATCGAGACGATACCTCGGTTGTGTCCTCAGCCTTTTGGGCTCCGGTAAAGTGTTCCATCACCTCGCCGGTCTTGTTCGGACTCGCCAGGCCGATCGCTCTACCGGTATGAGGCGCAAATGCGGCCAGCAGTTGAATCGTTTTGCCTTTGTGATAGCGGTCGGGACGGCGTGCTGGCTTCTTGCCCCAACCGCGACCGCCGCGCGGGATGGTGGCCAACGGCCCCATCTCGTCCACGCAGACTACCATGCCATCAGCTGGAGGATTGCGATACAGGCTTACGATTTCGTTTTTTGACTCGAACGCCGGATCATGACTCTCGCACCAAGTCGGGCCCATAGAAGTGAAATCCTTCTCGATGGAGTCGGCGCCGACTGCGCGGGTTCATCGTTGCCGACCTGATCGGCAACTTCATTCGAGTCTTCTACGATTTCAGCTGCGGTGTCTGAAACGAAAAAAGGCCGACTTTTCTCTCTTTTGGGAGGAAAGTCGGCCTGATTCAAAATCGCTCCCTCTTAGAACTGGAAGCGGAGTTGGAGCTGAATATTGCGCAGCGTCCGAGCGCCGGTTGCCGCGCCGAAGCCGGCGTTATTCGGCTTCAGCCGGCTCTGGTTCACGCTGCCATCGGCGTTGAACTGGCTGTTCACCATCGTCAGGTTCGTCGGACTGGTAAACTGCGCCGATGAATTCCGGGCGTTAATGTCCACGGTGTTGAACGCGTTGAAGACGTCCGCCCGCAGCTCGGCACGGTATCTCTCACTGCGGGAGACGCGAATCCTGCGCACCAACGACATGTCGTCATTCCTGGTCAGACAGCCGCGCATGTAGTTGCGGCCTGACTCCATGCCCACGCTGCCGAAGGTAGGCGGACGTATGGCCGCGCCATTGAACTGGGCGTACTGGCTGCTCGAGCATCCGCTGCCTAACCCATCGAGCAGGGCCACCCGGGCGCCCCAGTCCGGCGATCCTGTGAGGTTCACATTGCCGCCATTGCTCTGGTAGCTGAAGCCGATGCCGTAGGTCGACCCCGAGGCTACCGTTGCCACGGTGGAAATTTGCCAGTCCCTGGTCAGATTGAGGAGCAGGGCGCCGTGGTTGTGGATGCCCGGGATGTTCCAGATGGCGTTGGCCTTGAACAAATGCGGCACTGCATCCAGCGTCTCGTTGAGCTTCTCCCACTGCGCCTCGTCGGAACGCAGCGTGATGGTCCCGTCGGCCGCGTGCTGGAACCGTTGACTGATCCCCGTGTTGCCCTTGAGGCTGATCCCATGCGTGTAGTTCGCGCCGAACGAGAGCCCGCGCGCGAACCGCCGGTTCACGTTGAATTGCAGCGAGTGATACGTGTCCCAGAAACGTGTTTGGTTCTCGTTGATTCCGGAGAGACCCTGGAAGGCACGGAGCAGATTCGACGTGTAGGCCGATGCCCCGGGAGTCGCGTTGGGGCCAAGGGTCGGGTCCTGGTTCTGCGGTAGATAAGCCGCGCCGATATCCACCGCGTTCAGGTTCTGAAGCGATCCGTTCTGGGTTGCCCCCAGGCGGTTGATGCCGTGGTTGCCCACATACGACATGTCCCCGACCATCCCCCACGGCAGCGACTTCTGGATGCCGATTTGCCACTGGAGAGACGTCGGGACTTTCGCCTTATATTGGAAGGTATTCAGCGACGGCACCGGTTGTGGGCTTAGCCCCTGCCCAAGCGTGGACAACAGCCCGTTGCGCAGGTCTTTGGTCGTCGCGATCGGCGGATTGCCCGGGGTCGAGAACACCGTGTTCCCGTCCGGCCGGTCGTAGAACAGCCCGCCGCCGCCGCGAATCACCCAGTTCGATTTCCCCGTCAGGTCGTACGCAAACCCGAACCGCGGCGCCGCCACCAGCTTCGGCCACGTATAGTTCGTCTTCGCGATCCCATTGCCCGCCTGAATAATCCCGTTCAGCGGATTGCCCGTGCCGGGAATCGGTGTCCCGATTGCCGCCTGCGTGTTCGCCGCCCCCACCGCCGTCAGAATCTTCCCTGTGCGCGGATCCATCGCGTTGCGGATATTGCCCGAACATGTTACTGCGCCGTTGCTGCACCCCGATACGTACAGCACCTGCGCATCGCTCGCCTTCCACTTATCGGGGAAGAAGTTCGACATCTGTTGGAACTGGTCATACTGCGGCTGTTGATTCACGAACCGCATCCCGTAGTCCAGGGTCAGGCGGCTGGTCACCTTCCAGTTGTCCTGGACGAAGAACTCCGTCTGGTTGTAGAGCATGCTGCCTTCGACGAACTTCGACTGCTGCGTGTACTGCGTGAAGACCCCCAGCGCTGCGTTCGCGTAGCCGAACCCGCTGTCGAGGGCGTTGTTGGTGTCGTTGCCGAAGTTTACGTTGCCCTGGAAGGAGACGTTTGCGTTCTGCGCCTTGTAGCTGTGGTTAAGGTAGTACCCAGCCTTGATTGTGTGCCGCCCAGCGATTTTTGACATACTGAGCGCCACGTCTTGGGTCCGGTTGATGTTCAGCCAGCCGGGATAACGCTGCTGTGGCGGCGCCGCCCCGATGCGGCCGCCCCAACTGAATTGCGGCGGCAGGTTCATCGACTTGCCGTCCCAGAACGGCGGCTTGGTTAGCTCCATCATTTTGTAGCCGTAGGACTCCGGAGGCAGCACGC
>JAOAPT010000890.1 GCA_025463045.1 Candidatus Solibacter sp. | reverse complement strand
TTGGAAAACAACTGATCCAGGCCCACCGCCGAGAGTGCGGTCCGCCGCCACGCCTTGTATCCGCCCGTCGCATCGGAATACGGCATTCCGGTGACGATGCGAACGTACAGGCTCGCGCCCTTGCTGAGCAGCAGGCGCTTGAAATCCCAATTCACCACGCTAATGCCGTTCAGGTAGCGCGATCCGAGCACCAGATCGTGCGTCTTCAGCATCTCGGCCAGCGGCGTGAGATATTCGGGATCGTGCGAGAGATCGGCGTCCATCTGGACAATGATTTCGTACTCCGGCCTGGCCAGCACCCACTGGAATCCGGCCACATACGCGCGCCCCAGTCCCTCTTTCTTCGTGCGGTGCAAAACGAAAATCTCGCCCGGATGCCGGACACTCAACTCGTCGGCCAGTTTGCCGGTTCCATCCGGCGATCCATCGTCAACTACCAGGATGTGCCACCCGCCGGGTTGCGCCCGGATCGCTTCTACAATACGCGGTAGGTTTTCAATTTCGTTATAGGTCGGAACGACGGCGATGGCTTTCAAAGAGATCTCCCGTGACGCACATAATATTATAGGCGTGCTGTCTCCGCGTAAGCGTGGGTTGCCTCACTCCGTGGCGCCGCTCACGGGCTTGCGCGCCACCATGCGCACGATCGGCGCCTCGATTCGCCGCCAGTCCGCCAGCGCGATGCAGTCTTCATAACGCTCGATCCTGAGCGGCAGGAAATGCCGCAACAACGCGTTCGTCTTGTACCCCAGCTGTCCTCCGGTCATCCCCTCAATCCCGAGCTTCATCACGTCGCGATGAAAGCCTTCGACCACCAGGACTCCGCCCGGACGCAGCGCCGCGATCACGCGCTCGGCGATCCGCAGCAGCGCGCCGTGGACGTAGATGCCCGCGATCAGATCCCACGCCTCCACCCCGAGATCGAACTCCTCCGCGGACCGTTGGAGCGCGTGCACGCGTGCGCCCGATGTCTCCACCTGCCGCACTCCCTCGCCCGAAGGATCGATCCCGGTCACATCCCAACCACGCGCCGCCAGCCACACCGCGTTCCTGCCTTGTCCCATCCCGATGTCGAGCGCCTGGCCGCACGCCATTGACTTCGCCACTTGCACGAGTAGCGCATTCGGCTCCGTCGTATACAAGTGCGGCTCGCTCGCATACACTCGATCCCAGCGTTCGGTTTCCGCCATGGCCTCACGTTATAATCGAACTTGCTGACCGCGCCCGATCCATCTGGAGGTTTTCCCGCTTTTGCCAGAACTGCGTAAGGACCCGATTACGGGGCGCTGGGTAATTATAGCCACCGACCGTGCCAAACGTCCCAGCGATTTTCTTCGGCAGACTCCGCAGCCGCCCTCGGCCGGATTCTGCCCTTTCGATTACGGTAACGAACACAAAACGCCGCCCGAGGTCCTGGCATACCGGAACTCGGGAGAGCGCGACCAGCCCGGATGGCGCGTCCGCGTAGTGCCGAATAAATTCCCCGTGCTCGGTATCGAAGGCGACCTCAATCGACAGGGCGAGGGGATGTACGACAAGATGAACGGCATCGGCGCCCATGAGGTGATCATCGAAGGTCCCGATCACAATAAGACGATGGGTGACATGCCGGAGAAGCAGATCGAAGAGGTGCTCTGGGCGTACAAAGATCGCGTCAACGATCTGAAAAAGGACGGCCGGTTTCGCTACATCCTGCTCTTCAAGAATCACGGCGACGCGGCCGGCTCCACCATGGAACATCCGCACTCGCAGTTGATCGCGCTGCCCGTGGTTCCCAAGCGCGTGAAGGAAGAGGTGGACGCCTCGAAGCTCTTTTTCGATCTGAAGGAGCGCTGCATTTTCTGCGACATCATCCGGCAGGAGAGTGCCGCCGGAGTGCGCCTGATCAGCGAGACGGATCGCTTTACGGTGCTCGCGCCCTACGCGCCGCGCTATCCCTTCGAGACCTGGATTCTGCCCAAGCGCCACGGCTCGCATTTTGAAGACGCCGACGCGCCTACGCTGGCGAACCTCGCCTGGATCATGCGGACGACCATCCGCAAGCTGGAGCGCGTACTCGAGCGCCCGCCCTACAACTTCGTCGTGCACAGTGCACCCGTGCAGGATGGGCCGCTTGCTCACTATCACTGGCACATCGAGATTATTCCGCGTTTGACCAAAGTCGCCGGCTTCGAATGGGCCACCGGGTTCTACATTAATCCGACCCCGCCGGAGGAATCCGCCAAGTTTATGAGGGAGGCGGGATTGGGCTGACCCCGTACCCGGTTTCATACCCGGTTGCATACCCCGGTTGCATACCCGGGTTGCATCTTGATGGTGCGCTCTGATATAACCATCAAGCGTTGCACCATGCCCGAAAAGAAAACTAGTGTTAGTAAGAACTCGAAGAACACTGACAGGCGCATGACAAAACCTCAGGTCCCCCGAACTCCCCCGAACTCCGAGCCGGCGCACAAAACGCAGGTTCCCACGCTCAGCAACGGCGCCAGGCAACTGGCCACGTTCGAAGCGGCGATCAAGCTGTTTAACGCGCGTAAGTTCAAGGAGGCACGCGATCTCTTCCAGGAGGCCGCGGGCGGACCGGAACGCGACGTGGCCCAGCGTTCGCGGGTCCACACCTCGATGTGCGAACGCCGCCTGCAACAGACGCCCGCGGTGAACCTGGGCACAGCCGAGGACTGCTACAACTACGGCGTCGCCATGATCAACGCGCGGAACATGGCCGAAGCGCGCGCGCACCTGGAAAAGGCGCTGCAGCTTGCGCCCGGGGAAGACCACATCCACTATGCCCTGGCGCTCGCCCAGGGACTGTCCGGCGATTTCGCTTCCGCGCACGATAACCTGCGGATGGCGATCGAACTGGAGCCGCGCAATCGGATGATCGCGCGCCAGGATGCGGATTTCGCTCCGCTGGTTCATCAGGCGGCCATCCACCTCCTGCTGTTCCCCGAAAAGAAATCCTGGTAGCGGCTTGGAAGATCACTCACCACTCAAGGTAGTCGCCATCGGCGGCGGCACGGGGATGTCCAGCGTCTTGCAGGGCCTGAAGCATTACACGCGCCCGGCGGATCCGAATACTCCCACGGTCGAAATCACCGCCATCGTCACCGTCACCGATGATGGCGGCAGCTCCGGCCGTCTGCGCCGCGAGTTCGACGTCCTCCCGCCCGGCGATATCCGCAACTGCATGGTCGCGCTCAGCGAGGATTCGGCCCTGCTCTCGCGCCTGTTTCAATATCGGTTTCAGACCGGCCGCGGACTCAAGGGGCACAGCTTCGGCAATCTCTTCCTGATGGCCCTGACGCACATCATGGGCGATTTTCCGGACGCCGTGAAGGCCTCGTCGGAGGTCCTGAAGATCGCCGGGCACATCTACCCGAGCACCGCCGCGAACGTCGCGCTCGAAGCCACGCTGGTCAACGGAACGAAGGTGGTGGGAGAGACGATGATCAGCCGCAGCCAGCATCGCATCAAATCGATCCGCATTCTGCCGCGCAAAGTCCGGCCGCTCGCCGAAGCGCTGACCGCGATCGCCGAGGCGGACGTCATCACCTTCGGTCCGGGATCGCTGTTCACCAGCGTCATCCCCAACCTGTTGGTGGAGGGCATCCCGGCGGCGATCCGCTCCTCGTCCGCGGTGAAGTGCTATTTCGTGAACCTGATGTCCCAGCCCGGCGAGACCACCGCGTTCACCGCCAGCGATCACGTGCGCGCCATCCACAAACATGCGGGCGGCGCGCTGATCGATTACGCCGTGGTCAACGTTCGCCCCCTCACGCGCGCCGCCAAGAAACGGTACGAGCGCGAAGACGCACTGCCCGTGGAGAACGACGTCGAGGCGCTGATCAAGCTCGGCCTGAAGGTGATGGCCGGTAATCTCGCCGAGCATAGCGAAAAGGTGCGCCACGATTCCGCCGCCACCGCCGCCGTCGTCGTGCGCCTCGCCCAGGAAGGGCGCCGCCGTAAGAACGGATAATAGAAGTAATGCACAAGCCCGTAACGATAGTCATTCTCGCCGCCGGACTCGGCACCCGCATGAAGAGCCGTCACGCCAAGGTGCTGCACAAGGCCGGAGGCAAGACGCTGCTGCAGCACGTCGTCGATACCGCACGCGAGCTCGCGCCGCCGGAGCGCATCTTCGTCGTCGTCGGCCACCAGGCGGAGAAGGTGCGTCAATCGGTCGAGACCCCGGGAGTCCGCTTCATCGAGCAAACCGAGCAGAAGGGCACGGGACACGCCGTGATGATCGGCCGCGATGCGATGGCGAAACTCGATGGCTACCTGATGGTGCTCTACGGCGATTCGCCCCTGCTGCGCGTCGAGACGCTGCGCAGCCTGATCGCGCAGGAGACCGAAGGCGATGCCGCCGGCGTGCTGATGAGCGCCCACATGGAAGACCCGTTCGGCTACGGCCGCGTCATCCGCGACGCGCGCGGCAACGTGCTCGGCGTGGTCGAGCAGAAGGCCGGTACGCCGGAGCAACTCGCCATCCGCGAAGCCAACATGGGGATCTACTGCTTCCGCGCCGACCTCTTCTGGAAACACGTCGACGAGATCCAGCCCAACAATCCGGCGCGCGAGTACTACCTGACCGACATGCCGGAGATTCTGAATCGCGCCGGGCATACCGTCGAAGCGATGAAGATCGACGATCCGGCGGAGGCGCTCGGCATCAACGATCGCGCGCAGCTTGCCGAGGTCGACCGCATCTTCCGCGATCGCAAGCGCCGCGCCGTCATGGCCTCCGGCGTCACGCTCGTGCAGCCCGAGACGATCACCATCGATGCCGCCGTCGAGATCGGCATGGATACGATCGTCGAGCCGTTCGCGCAGATTCTGGGCAAGACGAAAATCGGCGAGAACTGCCGCGTCGGCGCGTGCTCCATCGTCAGCGACTCCACGCTCGCCGACGAAGTCGAGATCGGCGCGTTCTCGATCGTCGGCACGTCCGTTCTCGAACACGGCGTGCATGCCGGCCCATACGCGCGCCTGCGCATGGAGAATCATGTCGCCGCCGGCGCGCACATCGGCAACTTCGTAGAGTTGAAAAAGACGCGGATGGGTGCGGGCGCCAAGGCGAATCACCTCGCGTACCTTGGCGATTCGGAGATCGGCGCGAAGGTCAATATCGGCGCGGGCACGATCACGTGCAATTACGACGGGCAGAAGAAACATCGCACCGCGATCGGCGAGGGTGCTTTTGTGGGCAGCAATTCCACGCTCGTCGCGCCCATCGAGATTGGCGCGGGAGCCTACATCGCAGCGGGCTCGGTGATCACGCACCCGGTGCCTCCGGACGCGCTCGGCGTGGGCCGCGCACGCCAGGAAAACAAGGAAGAGTGGGCGAAGAAACGCCGCCGCCTGGCGAAAGCCTGAGTCCTTCGGAAATGCGCGTCATCGCTCTACTCGTGGCTCTACTCGTCTTGACCGCCGCGCTCGCCGCCGCGCAGTTCAAGAGCACCGCGACGCTCGTGATCGCGCCCACCGTCGTCATCGATGCCAAAGGCAAGTACATCGACGGCCTGGAGGCACGCGACTTCGTCCTCTACGACAACGGCGTCCCGCAGCCCGTGCAGGTGGACGAATCGTTCAGTCCGATCTCGCTCGTCGTTGCCATTCAGGCGTCGGCCAGCGCGGCCGCGGTGTTGGACAAGCTCGGCACCAGCGGCATTCTCTTCGCCGACCTGCTTGCCGGCGATCGCGGCGAAACGGCGGTCGTCACGTTCACCGACGACGTCGTCATCGCGCGCGATTTCACCGCGAATTCCGATCAGTTGAAGTCGACGCTCGGCGGATTGCACGTCCAGGGTACGAAGGCCGTGACGCTCGACGCGATCCTTCAGAGCTTCCGCATGCTTGCGTCGCGGCGCTCCGACCGCCGCAAGATTCTGCTCGTTGTTGCCGAGAAGCGCGATCGTTCGAGCAAGGCGAAATTAGACGCCGTCGTGCAGGCCGCCGAGCGGCAAAACGTCCTGGTCTACTGGCTTGACTTCTCCACCTTCGTCGAGCCGTTCACCGCCCAGCAAAAAACAACGAAGAGCAAAGATCCGAAAAAGGATGGCGAGCCTCTTCCGCCCACCACCGCGCCCGGAAACCTGCTCAACATCTTCACCGAACTCGCGCACCAGGGCAAGCCCAACGGAGCCGACGCCCTGACCCGCGCCACCGGAGGACGCGCCGCCGCGTTCGTCACCAAAGAGGCGCTCGAAGAAGCCATCCAGGCCATCGCCGCCGAGGTCCACCGCCAGTACATCGTCAGCTTCACCCCCCACGGCCGCCCCGGCTACCACGCCATCCGAATCGAAGTGAAAGGCCACCCCGAGCTGACCGCCCGCACCCGCGCCGGCTACTGGCCCCTGTAGGTCGATCCCTTACCCCCCTAATCTCCCCGCGGCTGGTTCCGCGCCGCGCCCGACTCCCGCCCATGCCCCCACGTCCTACTTCCGCGCCGCGCTATACTTCCACGTCGTACCCCTCGCAATAACGAGCCCCAATCAGAGCCGCGACCGTGACTCGCGCTTTGGCGGGCGAGGGAGCGGTGGTCGCCGAAGAGGGCCACCGCTCCGTAACCGTCGCGGCTCTGATCGGAATTCGCTCTCACGCGCCTTCCTACTTCCGCCCCACCGCAATAATCGACGTCGGACTCCACGGCAGCTTCGCATCGATCCGCCGGAACAACCACACCAGCCTGTCGAAGTTCTTCAACTGCGACCTGCTGATCGTCCTCCGCCGCAGCACCTTCCCATTCCACCACCACCCCGGACGCGACACGCGATTGAACCGCAGCATCGCCTCCACCGTGAACCCCGCCTCCACCATCCGCGCCCGCAGCTGCTCTTCCGAGTACCTCCGCCAGTGGCCCAACTCCTCATCCAGCGAACAATAAATGCTCTGCCCCTCCGGCACCAGAATAATCGCGCGGCCGCCCTCGCGCAGCGCCGCGTGGATATTCTGCAGCGCGCCCAGATCGTCCTTGATATGCTCGACCACGTTCAGGCAGATCACCGTATCCATCTGTCCGCGGAACGCCGCGCCGTCCTCCGCCCGCGACGCGTCCAGCACCGCCGTCTCCAGTTGCGGACGCGCCGAGAGCCGCGCGCGCAGCCGCTCCAGGTGTTCCGCATCCAGATCCGTCGCCACATACCGCTTCCGTCCCGTCGATAGGATCCGGCTCAAATTCCCGATCCCCGCGCCGATCTCGAGCACGTATTTCCCGATGTGCGGCCGGATCGTGTCTGCCATCCAGCGATTGAAATTCGGCGCGTTCGAAAACGCGTCGAGGATCCCCTTATCCTTATCGACGTAAATATCGCCCGAGACCGCCGTCTTCAAAATCACCCAGAACGCCTCGAACGCATCCTTCAGCCCGATCTTCTTGCCTTCGTCGTACGTGCGCCCGTTGTAGCTGATCGGCGTCTCGTAAATCCGCGCCTGCCGCTTCGCCAGCTTGATCGTGATCTCCGGTTCGAACCCGAACCGCTCGCTCCGAATCGGAATGCTTTTCAACAGCGACGTGCGAAACGCCTTGTAGCACGTCTCCATATCGGTGAGATTCAGGTCCGCGAAGATGTTGCACATCCCCGTCAGCAGCGAATTCGCCAGCGAGTGCCAGAAGTACAGCACGCGCCGCTCGCCGCTCACCATGAAGCGCGATCCGAACACCGCGTCCGCGCGTCCGTCGATCAGCGGATTGAGAATGTGCCGGTACTCCCGCGGATCGTATTCCAGATCCGCGTCCTGTACGATCGCGAACTCTCCGCGAGCCTCCGCGATCGCCCGCCGCAGCGCCGCGCCCTTCCCGCGATTCCGGTCCGCTTTCAACAGCGTAATCATCCCGGGATGGGCCGCCGCGATCCGCTCCACTTCCTCCACCGATGCATCCGTCGAGCCATCGTCCGCGACGATGATCTCCAGATCCATCCCCTCCGGCATCGGGGCCGCGATCACTTTCTCCAATAGCGCCGCGACTGTTTCTTCTTCGTTATACAGCGGCACCAGTACCGACAGTCTCATCAAGAAACGAAGTATACCGCGCCCCGCCCGGTTGCGAACCCTGCTTAAAGTTATGGCAAAACGCTTAGAGTTATGGCAAATCGTTATTCCGCCAGCGGGTCCGCCGGACCGCGCGCCACCAGGCCCACAAGGCTCGCTGCCGTCAGACTCAGTGCCACCAGCAGAAATAGCCCCACCCGCAGCGATGTCCACTCCGAGAGGAATCCGATCGCCGGCGGCCCCACCAGAAATCCCAGGTATCCCAGTCCGCTCACCGTCGCCACGCCCGCGCCTTCGCTGATCCCCTGAATCCGTCCGCCCGCCGCGAATACCAGCGGGATGATCGACGAGAATCCCGCGCCCGCCGCCGCGAAGCCCGCCATCGCCCAATACGGTGACGGCACCAGCAGCGCGAAGGTCAACCCCGCGGCCGCCAGCGAGCCGCCGTATCGGATCACGCGCGCCCTCCCCAGCCGCAGCGTGATCGCGTCGCCCGTCAACCGGAACACCGCCATCGCCGCCGAGAACACCGCGTATCCCACCGGCGCGAGCCCTTCGCCCGCGCCCAGAATCTGTTTCAAATACACCGCCGTCCAATCCGCAATCGCGCCCTCGGAAAGGAAGATGCAAAACCCGATCGCCGATAACGCGATCAATGCCCGCGGAATTCGCCGCAAGCTCGCGCGTGCCGCGTGCCCCGCGCCGTTGCGCGTATCCACCAACCCCCGCGTCGCCGCCATCGTAAACAGCAGAATCACCGCCGATGCCCCGACCAGGTGCACTGCCGGCGACAACCCGCGCCCTGCGATCGCCGCACCCAAACTCGCCCCCGCAATTCCGCCGATGCTGAACATCGAATGGAACCGCGAGATCGTCGGCGTTCCCAGCAACTTCTCCGTCGCTACCGCATGCGCGTTCATCGCCACATCGTTCGCGCCCGCCATCGCACCGTACAACAGCAGAGCCGCGAACAGCCCCTGCCCGTCGCGCGCGAACGCGATCGCCACCAGCGACATACAGAAGCCCGCCGCCGTCCACTGCGCCGTGCGTCTGCTGCCGTACCGCGCCACGATACCGCCGCAAATCGGGATCGCCGTCACACTCCCGATCGCCGTTCCCAACAGCGCGAGCCCGAGCGCGCCATCGCTCAACCCGAGCGCCGACTTCACGCTCGCAATCCGCGATACCCACGTCGAGACCACGAGCCCGTGAACCAAAAAGCACGCCATCGTCGTCCAGAACGCGCGCCTCCGCAGCCGCTCATCGGCGGGGAAGGGAAGCGCGGCGTTCAATCCGGAAGGAACTTCCAGTGTCGTCTCCATCACCATGCCCCTACGCGGTCATCGAACTCGCCGCTTCATCGCGGTCGGTCGGGCACAGCGTGATCGTATCCGTGCGGATCTTGTCCCACTCGCGCAGCGCGAAACCCTGCGCATCGAAATACGCGCGGATCTTCGTGGCGCCCCATCCCAGCCGGTCTTCCAGCACCGGCACCAGCACGCTCAACGCATCATCGCTCAGAATCGTGCGGCTCGCGATCGGGCGTATGTATCGGTTTTCACTCACCGCGATCGTCAGCCCGTCCAGCCGATTCACGTGCAGCATCACGTGCACATCGCTCGACCCGTCGCCTACGTACACAATCCGATCCTGCGCGATCGAAAGCTCCTCGCGCAATTCGTCGACCACTGCCACCTTGCCGTACCCCGCGGGCAGTCGCACGATCGACGCAATTTCGCCCGTCGCTTCATCCCACCGGAACCGCGTGCCGAAAATGTGGTCGGGCGCCACCATTCCTTCAAGCGCCGATTTCACCAGTTCCTCGGGTGCCGCCGACACCACGTAGAACGAAAATTCGTGGCCGCCCAGGTTGTTCAACAGCTTCACCAGTAGCCCGATGTTGCTCTTCAGCCGGATCAGTTTCCCGACTTCCACCAGATGCTCCTTCCGCACCTTGCGATACTCCGGATCGTGCAGCAGCAAATACGCCAGCTCGCCTCCTTGTTGCACCAGGTGAATATCGGAAAGCCCCGCGACGCGCGCGCCGAAATCGGGAATACCAACCAGTTCCGCCAGTACGTGGCCGGAATCGTGAAAGCTCAAAGTCTGGTCGAAATCGCTGACCAGTAGATATCGTTTGGAATGTCCGTGAAAGTCCGTCATATCGAGTCTCCTTTTTTGAATTACGTGATATGGCAGCGACGTGGCGGGTAATTCATCCATACCTATCGGATGAATCTCCATTATGGCAGGTTGCGCTCCTGACTATTAAGCTGTTATAACAGCTTTAACCGTGTCTTCTGCGTTAAAGCCGATTTACCAACAGATTACAGAGCGTCTGGAACGCGACATCCGGACCGGAAAGTACGCGCCAGGACAGAAATTCCCCAGCGAAGCCGCGCTCGTCCAGCGCTTCAACGCCTCTCGCATCACCGTCGGACGCGCCGTCCGCGAGCTCCAGCAGCGCGGACTCCTCGACCGCGTCGCCGGCTCCGGCACCTACGTCCGCGGCGCCGGACACTCGCCCCGCGGCGGCCTGCTCTTCGGCCTCGTCATCCCCAACCTCGGTGAGACCGAAATCTTCGAGCCCATCTGCCAGGGCATCGCCGCCTCGCCCGACGCAGCCGGGCACGCCCTTCTCTGGGCCCACGCCGAAACCCGCACCGCGCCGCGCGAAGAACAAGCCGTCGAACTCGCCCGCCAGTCCCTCTCCCGCAACGTTGCCGGCATCTTCTTCGCGCCCCTCGAATTCAGCCCCGCCGCCGCCGAAGTCAACGCGCGCGTCCTCAAACTAATCGACGCCGCGCGCGTCCCCGTCGTCCTCCTCGACCGCCGCCCCGAGGAATCCGCCGCCGCCCACCGTTCGCGCGATCTCGTCGGCATCGACAATCACCGCGCCGGCTACATCGCCACCGAACACCTTCTCCGCATGGGTCTCCGCCACGTTGGCTTCGTTCGCCTCGAAGGCCAGGCCACCACCGTCAAAGCTCGCGTCCGCGGCTATCACGATGCGCTCCACGAATACGACGCCACCGGCCGCGTCTTCACCATGCCTCACGCCGATCGCTTCACCCTCACTCCCGCGATGCGCGAATGCCACGCCTTCGTCTGCGCCAACGACCGCGTCGCCGGCCGCCTCATGCACGCCCTCCTCGCCGCCGGACTCCGCATCCCGCACGACGTCCGCATCGTCGGCATCGACGACGTCAACTACGCCGCGCTCCTCCCCGTCCCCCTCACCACCGTCCGCCAACCCTGTCGCGAAATCGGCGAGGCCGCTCTGCGCGTGATGCTCGAACGCCTCGCCCGCCCCCACATCCCCGCGCGCGACGTCCTCCTCGAATGCAATCTCGTCATCCGCGATTCGTGCGGCGCAAATTCCATGGATCTTTTGCCGCCTGAAACCGTATAGTGATTTATGAACTCGATGCGAGCCGCACTCGCCGCCGTGATCTGCTCTGCCGCCGTCTTCGCCCAGCCCGCGCCTACGCGCGCCGAATTCGAAGTGGTGTCGATCAAGCCCTCGCCGCCGCCCGTCGCAGGTCAGGTCAACGCCGGCGTCAAGGTCGATGGCGCCCAGGTCCACGCCCGCTTCCTCGCCCTCGCCGACTACATCCAGTCCGCGTATAAGGTGAAGAACTATCAGGTGGTCGGACCCTCCTGGTTAGGCGCCGAACGCTTCGAGATCGATGCCAAACTCCCGGAGGGAGCGAAGCGGGAACAGGTCCCCGAAATGCTCCAGTCCCTCCTCGCAGATCGCTTCGATCTTAAGTTCCATCGCGAGACGAAAGACTTCCCGGTGTACGCCCTCACCGTCTCCAAGGGCGGCATCAAAATGGATGAGATCGCGATTGATCCGGAAGAGGCCAAGGGCAACGTCGAGGTCGCCGCACAGGGCGGACAAGGCGGCACCACCGTCAACCTCGGCCACGGCTCCAGCTTCTCCATCGGGGCCAACGGCACCATCGCGGGCACTCGTCTCACCATGACGCAGTTCGCCGACCTCCTGGCGCGCTTCACCGAGAAGCCTGTCGTCGACATGACCGGACTCAAGGGCGGTTACACCTTCACCCTGCAGTTCACCCCCGAGGAATTCCGCGCCATGATGATCCGCGCCGCCATCGCCGCCGGAGCCGCGCTTCCCCCCGAAGCCCTCCGCCTCCTCGATGGCGCCAGCGACGATGGTCTCCTCGCCGCCCTTCAGAGGCTTGGCCTCAAACTCGAGAACCGCAAAGCTCCTCTCGAGGTCATCGTGGTCGATCACATCCTGAGGACGCCAAAGGAAAACTAGCCGCCGCCCATCCCGCGATCGCACTCCGCCATGCCCGCCTCGGCTGCCTTCTTCCGCCGCTCCGTCTCCGCGCTCTGCGGCTGCCAGTGCACCCATCGCGACCGATCCTTCTGAAACACCATCCGGGCCCAGCCGTAATTCTTGTTCCCCAGCAGCATCCGCCCGTACAACTCATCCAACTCCGACGCCGCCTCCATCGCCGCCAGCGTCGGATGCGGAGCCGCCAGCACCCGCGCACTCAACGGCTGCCCCCTGATGATCGCCGCCCCCGCCTCATCCCCGCGCCCCGCCGCGATCAGCCCCTTGGCATCCTTCACCACAGCTGCCAACTCCGCCACCGCCTCCGCATACCCCGCCTCCGAAGTCGGATCCACCTTCACCGCTTCGACCTTCCGAGGCGCCTCCCCGCAAGCACTCATCACAATCGCGATTGCGATAACCAAATATCCGGCCGTTGTTTTTTCGGCGTTCATTGGCGTTCGTTGGCGGCTAATAAGACTCTCACCGCAGCGGAGGCGTCGACACCGGAGCTCGCCGGTGTCGCGTCGCCTGCTCATACGCATAAGCAAATTTGATCAAGGAAGCCTCGCTCCACGCCCGCCCATAGATCGTCATCCCCGCCGGCAGCGTCCCTCCGCGCGAATACCCCATCGGCACATTGATTGCCGGAAACCCCGTCGTCGGCGAATAGAACTGACTGTTATCCCCCGCCGGAGTATTCAAATCCCCAATCAGCCGCGGCACATTACTCCACGTCGGATAAACGAACGCGTCCAGCTTCAGCCGCGCCATTGTCTTCTCCACCGCGTCCCGCACCTTCTGCCGGTACTCGCGATCCGCCACGCACCCCGGCGAATCCGGACCGTTCTCCGCGCCCTTCTCCGCCCCATCCAGCCGCGCCTGCACCGACGGATGGAACTTCCCCGACTTGATAATCTCCGTCAAGCTCTTCACCGGCACCCGCTCCCCACGCGCCGCCAGGAACTGATTGATGTCGTACTTGAATCCCATGCATGGCCCCGCATCCCGCGGACGCCGGATCTCCGCCAGTCCCTCCACCGTCGCCGGATCGACGATCGTCGCCCCCGCCCGCCGCAGATCCTCCACCGCCGCCATGAAAATCCGCACGATCTCCGGGTCCGTCGTCTCCCGCTCGTACGCCTGCCGCAGCACTCCGATCACCGCGCCCTTCAGCCCATTCCGATCCAGCCCCGCCGTGTAATCCTGCGTCAAATGCGCGCGCGCCGCCGCCGTCACCGCGTCCTTCGCGTCCTCACCCACGATCACCTGGAACACCTTCGCCGCGTCCTCCACCGTTCGCGCCATCGGACCCGCGATGTCCGCCGATAAATTCAGCGGGAACACCCCCGCGCGACTCGTCAACCCCATCGTCGACCGTATCCCCGCCAGCGCCTGGTGCGACGACGGACCGCGAATCGAGTTTCCCGTATCGCTCCCCAGCCCCACCAGTCCGAGGCTCGCCGCCACCGCCGCCGCCGTCCCGCCGCTCGATCCCGCCGTCACCCGCTCGAGCGCGTACGGATTCCGCGTGTACCCCGGCAATATCGAATTCACCGTCTCGTACGGCGAGAACGCCCACTCCGCCATGTTCGATTTCGCCAGCACCAGCGCGCCCGCCTCTTTCACGCGCTTCACCTGAAATGCGTCCTGTGCCGGAAGATAGCCCGAGAACGCCAGCGCCCCATCCGTCGTCTGCAATCCCGCCGTTTCGAAATTGTCTTTGACGATCACCGGCACGCAGTGCAGCGGCCCTGTCATTCCCGATTGCGCGAATCGCCGGTCGAGTTCCTCCGCCTGCTTCTCGACGTCGGGGTTCACGATCACGATCGAGTTGATCGCCGGACCGTTCTTGTCGTAAGCCTCGATCCGCTTCAGGTACAAGCCCACCAGCGCGCGGCACGTCAGCCCCGCCTTCATCGCGTCGTGTACCTGCGCGATCGTCGCCTCCGTGACCTCGAACGGCGCCACCTTCTGCGCCGCAAGCGGCATCACGAGCAACACACAAGTTATCCAGCGGATCATCGAACAGCGGATCATCGAATCATTGTAAACCGCGCCGGAAATTCTAGCTTTTATCGGCGTTTATCCGCGTTCATCGGCGGCTAGTGTTTTCTTCACATCACTCCACGATTTCTCTCGGCTCATCGGACCAATACCAGACCGTGACCACGCCGGTGCTGCTGTCCTCCGAATGAGAGATCCCGATCAGCCGCTCAGGTCCTACGCTCTCCGCCGCTACCGCCGCTTCTTCAAACAGTTCCTGCCATGTCTTGAAAGAACTCCTGAAGATCTCAAAGTGTACGTGCCGCCCGGGCGTACCCATTCGACTTACCTAGAAACGGAGCTTCGCCGAAACCTGGATCTGCCTCGGGAAATTCTGCTGCTCAATCGATAGCTTGCCGAAGTCGACGTTGTTGTAAGTCGTGTTCGCCGGCTTGTAGATCACGTGATTCAAGAGGTTGAACGCCTCGCCGCGCAGTTGTAACTTGACCCTCTCGGTAACGCCAAACTCCTTGGCCGCTGCCAGATTGGTCGTGACGTTGTCCATCTGCCGCAGCCACGCGTAACGGTCCTCCACGACGCGCGGCATATAGCTCGGATTGCCGGCCCAGCAGCTCGACGTGTTGTTCCACTGCCGCCCGTGCGTCTGATCGTCCACCAACAGCGTTCCGCACTTGTTCACCGCATTGATGCCCGCCACCGGGTTCCCCGACGTGAACCGGTACGACCAGTTCATCGTCCATCCGCCGGCGATACCGGTGAGCACTTTGTTCGAGTGCTTCAGGAAGTAGCGCCCCCTTCCGAAAGGCAGCCCCCAGACGCCGCTGACCGCGATATTCTGCGGCTTGTCATAGCCGACCAGCTCATGCACCGGCTCTTCATGCAGGTAGTTCCAGTTGTTCAGGTAGTTCGCGCTCTGCATGTTCTTTGAGAACGTGTAAGAGAAAACCAGCGTCAGTCCGCCGAACGCCGCCTTGTCGCCGCTGAACCGTTTGTCCACCCGCAGTTGTAGCGCGTCGTATCGATACTTCGCCC
>JAOAPT010000880.1 GCA_025463045.1 Candidatus Solibacter sp. | reverse complement strand
GCGGCCACCCACAGCGCGACCACTCCCTGATCCGCCTTCGCCATCTGCCATGGGCCGGTCAGCAGTCCGCAGCGGTCAATGATGAAGCGCATGCCGTACGCGTCGCCGTACTCGGCCACCATCAACTCCGCCGCAAGCTTCGTCATCCCGTACAATGAACGCGCGCCATCCAGCGGGAATGCCTCGCTGATGCCGTGCTCGCTCGCGCCCGCGATCGTCTGCCGCGCCCGCAAATCGAATCGCGTCTCGCCCTCGTCGTACTCCAGGCCGTTAACCAGCGCCACCGGATAGACTCGGCTGGTCGACACGAACAGGAAATCCGCTTTGGCCAGCCGCGCTACTTCGAGGCAGTGAAAACAACCGGTCAGATTGGTCTGGATCAGGTACTCCGGCGAACCTCCATATCCCGCGAGCACCGAGGGCTCCGCCGAACATTCCAGAATCAAATCCGGCGCCGGACGGATCTCCGTTAGGTCCGCCAGCGAGCGCACATCGCCGTGCACAAAGCGCACGCCCGCGGCCTTGAGGCGCGGCAGATTCATTTCCGATCCGCGTCGCCGCAGGTTGTCGAAGGCGATCACCGCCGTGGCCGGATGGGCGCGGCGAATCGCGATCGCCAGGGTGGATCCGACAAAGCCGGCTCCCCCTGTGATCAAAACGGTTTCATGCATTGATTTGAGTGGTCCTCTCGTCCGCCGGAGCCATCACTTTGCGGTGGTAATCGCCGCGCGAGAGATGCTTCTCCAGCCAGAGATACAGCACGATGAACAGGTACCGGCTGCCCATTTCTTTGATCTTGAGTTTGGAAACGCCGGCCGCGCGATTCGTCCAGGTGATTGGCACTACGGCGTACGAGTAGCCGCGCACCAGCGCCTTCAACGGCATCTCCACCGTCAGGTTGAAATGCGGTGAGATCAAGGGCTGCATGCCGGCGATTACCTCGCGCCGATAGCACTTGAAGGCATTCGTGATGTCGTTGAAGTTCAAGCCGAAGAGAACCCGGATGAACGCGTTCGCCATGCGATTCAACAACAGCTTGTGGCGCGGATAATCCACCACGCAGCCGCCGCGAATGAAGCGCGAGCCGAAGACGCAATCGTAGCCTTCCTGCAGCTTGGCGTAATACTTCAGAAGGTCCTCGGGACTGTCGGAGCCGTCCGCCATCACGATCGCTACCGCGTCACCCGAGATGCGCGCGAGTCCGAAGCGGATCGCCATTCCGAAGCCGTGGCGCCCCGTGTTCGTCACCGGAACTACCTGGGGCCGCCGGGCGCTGATCGCCGCCAGCAGATCCGCGGTCGCGTCCGTGCTGCCGTCGTCCACCACTACAATTTCGAAATCCACGGCGTGCGCGGTCAGAACGTCGGTAAATCGTTCGAGGGTGGTCGCAATGCATCCCTCTTCGTTTCTGGCCGGCATCACAAGCGACAGCTTCACTTACACAGACCTCGAAGGCAATGATAACAGGCGCGCCAGGATGCATTCAAATTGCGCCCTCGCACCCGGAACAGCCTGCATTGTTCGATAATTGTTAGCAGCCGGACAAAGAAGCCGGCGAGACCCTCATGAAAGCTCTGCCCCTGATCTTCTGGCTCGCCGTAACCGCCTCCGCCCAAACCCAATCGAGGCAGTGTGGGGCGTCATTCCCAATCTCCGCCGCAAACCGCGACAATCCGCGGGACACAATTTCCCCAAAACCCGAAACCGCGCGCCAAAGTAATCCGACCGTGCTGCCCCAGATTCAGTACCGCAGGACGCCGCCCTCCCCGCGGCCGGGATGCTGGTGCGGCACCGTCGCCTTCACTGCGCTTACTTCGGCGACGCTCTCGCAGGAAGTCATGATGCTCAGCGGGATCACCGGCAGATTCCGCTTCGACCACGTTCTGATTCAAGAGGCGAAGCGATTTTCCTCCGATCGCGTGGAACGCCTCGCGGTATCGGTCGGTCGTCCGGACACCGAGGGAGAGATGATCTGGAACTTCGCTCTCAAGTCCGATCGCGCTCCGGAGAACTTCGTCTTCCAGATTCCCAACCCTCCGGCGCTCACCGGAACGTACGACCTCGTGTTGAAGTTCGTCGGCTCCTCGCCGCTAGCCACCGAAGGCTCATCCAATTTCTCCGCGGGCTCCTTGAATTGGGAAGTCTGCGGAGGTCAGGTTTAATTCGAATGGTTCCCCTTTTGGATCTCAAGGCGCAGTATCAGGCGATCAAGAGCGAACTCGATGCGGCCGTCATCCACGTCCTGGAGAACGCGCAATTTATTCTCGGACCGGAGGTCGCGGCGTTCGAGAAGGAATTCGCTGCCCACGTGGATGCGCGCGAGGCCATCGGCCTCAATTCCGGTACCAGCGCCTTGCACCTCGCGCTCCTCGCCGCCGGCGTCGGTCCGGGCGACGAAGTCATCACCGTGCCGTTCACGTTCGTGGCGACCGCCGCAGCCATCGTGTACACCGGCGCCACTCCCGTCTTCGTCGATATCGATCCCGTCACGTACAACATCGACGTGACGCAAATCGAGGCGGCGATCACTCCGCGGACGCGCGCGATTCTGCCGGTTCACCTGTTCGGGCAGCCCGCCGACATGGACCCGATCATGGAGATCGCGCGACGCCATGGCATCGTCGTCATCGAAGATGCCGCGCAATCGCACGGCGCCGAGTACAAGGGCCGGCGTGCCGGCAGTATCGGCGATATGGCGTGCTTCAGTTTCTATCCGGCGAAGAATCTCGGCGCTTGCGGAGAAGGCGGCGCGGTTACGACCAATAATCCCGATTACGCGAAGAAGATCCGCATTCTGCGCGACTGGGGTTCCGAGAAGAAGTACGTACACGACGTGAAAGGCTACAACTACCGCCTCGAAGGTATCCAGGGCGCGATCCTGCGCGTCAAGTTGCGCCATCTCGAGGACTGGACGAACCTTCGCCGCGCGCATGCGGACCGTTACGCGCAGCTCCTCGCCGGATGCCCGATCCAACTGCCGCACGCAGCGTCCTACGCGCGCCATGTATATCACGTCTACACGATCCGCGCTGCAAACCGAGACCGCCTGCGCGACGAACTGCTGAAGCGCGATATCCACAGCGGCATCCATTACCCGATCCCGATCCATCTGCAGCCCGCCTACGCCGACTTAAATTACGGGCCCGGAAGTTTCCCTGTCGCCGAGCAGGCGTGCACCGAGGTTCTGGCGTTGCCAATCTACCCGGAACTGACCGGCGCGCAGCTTTGTGAAGTAGCAGACGCGGTCTCCCAATCCTGTGCCTTGATTGCGGACCAGTCGGTTAGAATGGCATAACCAGCGAAAGAGAACATGGAAAATCGGGAAACAATTGTGCCCGCGGGCAGGGGCCGAATGACAGTCTTTCTATCGGTGCTCCTGACCGCCATCGCGCTGGTCGGCGCGCTCAGCGTGCTTACGAATCGGATGGTTGCTCGCTGGGATATGTGGTACTACCGCGACATGGCCATCAATGGCTTGCGTGGCAATTCCCACCTGGCAACTCCGTTTGCCTATCGCCCCATTGTCCCGCTTACCATCTACGCGATCTCGCACACGCTGCATATTGATCCGGAGTGGACCTTCCACATCGCGGCTCACGTAGCCGCCGTGGTGCTCCTCGTGTTGGCCTTCTACTGGATGCGATCCTTCGGCGCCTCCGAACGCGCCGCCTGGTGCGGACTGTTCGCGCTCGGCTTGAATTACGTCATGATCCGCTATCCCCTGTTCACCGGGACCATGATCGATATCTACGCCTACATCTTCACCCTGATCGCAGCCTGGTTTCTATTTCGCAGGCGCTTCAACGTGGTCCTGCTCCTTTGCGCGATCGGGCTCTTCCTCAAGGAATTCATGGTGGTTCCTATCCTGACCCAGGGCGCCGTACTCCTGTCGGAGACGCCCCGCAAGCGATGGCTGACCTTATGGCTTCCGCTCGGACTCTCCGCCTTCGCCGTCGTTTTCTACGTCCTCTTTACACGCGCCACGATCCCCGTGTACGAGAGTTTCGATCACATCGATCCGCGTCACCCCGAAACCCTCCTCTTTTTCTTTACGCATCCGTTGAGCCCGAAGCGCTGGTTCAATATCATCTACTCGTATCTTTCGTTCTGGCTGCCCTGCCTTTTGCTGATGACCCGCGAACGCTGGCAGATGCTGCGCGAACAACTCGCGCCGTATGGCCGCACGATCTTCTTCTTCTTGTTTTTCCAATTGTTCCTGTTGATGTACGGCGGTAACAATCTGTTTATCTTTGTCGGCTATTCTTTGCCGATCCTGTTGCTCGTGATGTACGTTCTCGTCGATCGCGGCCGTCCCGCGACCTGGGAACTCATGATGGTCTTCGTGATGCTCGTCGTGTTCAATCGGATCGGTACCCACATCCCGACTTACGATGAGGGCCGCTGGGATGACTTCATGGACTACTACGGTGGCTTCGGAATCGATGTCCGCCTCCGCAGCATACTCCGGTTTATTGAGATCTGGGCCTACTTCGGCCTGATGCAGGTGCTGCGAAAGGCGACGAACCCCACGTCATCTGCGGTTCGCGCCCACGTGGGCTAGGCCCCGGCCGCCACAGCTCTCGCCTTCCGTTCGACAACGACTTGTTGTTTGGTCCCGGACTGCATCATCCGGCAAAGTGCCCAAAACGAATATCCCGCGAGCGCCAGCAAAGCACATGCGACGGCAGCCAGCACGATGCGAGGCACCCCTTGATGCGCCGCCGAATTGATCCAAACGTTCACGGTGTTTGCCGCGTACGCATTCGTCGCCGAATGCTCCTCGAGGACGGGTCCACTCACCTGGTGCGTTACGATATTGCGCAGATTCGATACCGCGCCGATCACCATATCGAGCGCCTGCCCTCTGGTCGGTGACCACAGCATATCGTCATACTGCCCGCGCATCACTGCCAGATGGGTGCGATACGCCCAATTGCCGATAATCGACGACGCGGCCAGCACCAGTCCCCATGCGAGCGCGAATTGCAGCAAGGAGCGTCGCCAGACATTTTCCTTGATCCATTCCCACGCAACGCATGCGGGCAAAACGAGAATCGGCGTGATCGTGACAAAATGCCGCGGACCCCAGCCCCAGGCCCCGAACCAGTTCGCAAGCTTCGCGTGAAGGAGGACCCAGAAAGCCAGGAGCACGCCCACGAACGTCGCTTCGAAAGGACAGGAAGCCCTGAATCGCCGGAAGCAGACG
>JAOAPT010000860.1 GCA_025463045.1 Candidatus Solibacter sp. | reverse complement strand
CATCACCGACGACGACGTTCCCTTCTAGGGCGCGGCCATTATTTTTGCTTCCATCTAAATCGGAGTGGGCAAGCATCGATATGGCTGGGCGGAGGCGAAGCAGTTCTGCCGGCTCAACCAGAATGGGTCTGGCTTTGGGCCGAATTCGCTGGTTTACGTCAGGTCAGATCCCAAACAGCCTCTTTCGACGACCAAAGCTCACTCCAGTTGACGAAGCCGTGCTGCTCTCTACGGACTACCGGCCGGATTCTTTCTCGGCGGGAACTCTCCGGAATGAATAGGAACGTCCGGCTTCAGCAGACATTGGAAGAGGCGTGGATCGGTGATGCGGTGCTTTGCCTTCACGCGCGCAGCAAAATACTCGGCGAGGGCGGGATCGACTCCGAGAAATTCGTCCGGATGACTTCCAATCGCTTCCTCAGTACCGTCGGCGAGGCAAGCGAGGTCGAAGCGGAGATTGGCCGCATCTACCGGCGCGAGGGATTGGAAGCCGCGTTCCGGTGGATCGACCTAAACCTGTCGCCGGGTTTTGAGAAGCAGGAGATGAACCGTCTGAAACGGGAGGGCGGTTAGACCTATTCGGTGGAACCCCCGCCACGCGCCTGCCGCTTCACATGGGGCTTGGGCACTGCTCTGGGGCGGGCCAGCTCGGATTCGGGCTTGGGTGGCCTGCCGCGACGTAAACCTTTCTGCTGTAATCGTTCCAAACTCACGATCGCCGCGTCTAAATGCTCCAACTCCCTACGTAACTGCTCAAGAACTTTGGAGATATCCATGGGAATACCACCCCTCACCCTCTGATAGTGCTCTCGGTGACAAAAGCATATCAGGACATTTTACCTCCGATCAGAACGCCTGCTCAGACCGCCGGACGGCTAAGTAGCGGATCTTCTGCGAATTCAGCGGAATCGGAAATTGTCTGTAACGAATCCAGGGACTCCAGAACTCGCTCGAGTAGGCTGTCGGTTTGAGAGACAGTGGTCTTCAGGACTTCGATGGAGTGCGCCTGCGTAGTCAACCGTTCGTCCAGGGAGGCCATGGTTCGCGAGAGCAGTTGCTCCATCGCGGACACGATTTGGCTCGTAGATGGAACGTCTGCGAGCTTGGCCGAGTGTGCTTCGAGCCGGGTTTCCAACTGAGCGAATCGGACGGCGTCGGCAGCTTCACGCGCCTCAAGTCGAGATTCGAGGAGAGCCAGCGATTTCTTGAGACCTTCCGTGGCGGCCGGATCCATGCCGGATCGGCCGCGCCGGGGAAGTGTGACGGCCGCGGCGGCAACTCCCGCCAAGAAAAAGACTACTCGCGGCACGGAATCGATAACTCTTGACATCGGTGATTCACTTATAATACGAGCGGCAAATGAAAGCAAGTCCTACAGATAGTAATCGCGGTACTGAGTACGTACCCGGATTGCGGCCTTCTCCGACTAGCTGGCATCCTGACTAGGGAAGTTCCGTTACACCCTTACAGGAGAACTCTGATTTGAGCCGGGACTCAGAACTCGGGTCCAGCTTTCATGGACAAGCCGTTTTCCCACTGTTGTTGGAGTGCGATTACGGCGGACAAGTGCGCTGGATGAGCCGGTCTACGCGAGCCATCCTGCACAACCCAAAGCAATTACTTGATATTCTTGCAGTTACGAAGTTGAGACAACCCCATCATATCGACTTCTCGAGTCTACGCTTCTGGGTCGTCTCCGAGTTCCATGACGCGGTGCTCATCGCCGCGATTGGGACGATTCCCGTGCCGGAGACCCAGGATCTATCCTCCCTACACCGGAATCTGACAGGCAACTTCTTCCGGTTGTTGTCTGTAGAGCGCCGGCTTTTCGAGCGCGCACGCCGCCGGCGAGGGAATCGCGGAAAGTCTGCTATCCAACAAATCGAAATGGAGCGGCGCCGATTGGGACGCGAATTGCACACCGGCGTGGGGCAGGTGCTCGCCGCGATTAGCTGGCAACTCGAGGTGATTTCCGCCGATTTGCCGGAGCCTTCACCACAGATTCAGCATGCACTCGAGAATATGGCGACGTTGACAGCGCAGGCTTTAGAGCAAGTCCGCGGCGTCTCCCAGCGCCTTCACCCGCCGGAATGGCAGCGGCTCACCCTGGAATCCGCTCTCCGCCAGTTGTGGGAGATCAGCGGAATTCCAGAGAGGCTGGAGGCTAACTTGCAGCTCGACCCACTGCCCGGCGAGCCCGATTTGGAAGTGAAGGTCCTCTTGTACCGTGCCTTCCAGGAGGCGCTTTCCAACGTCGCCCGCCACTCGAAAGCGACCCGGATCGACGCGTGCCTGGTTGTCTCCGACGTTATCTCTGGGGGTGTCTCCGGGCCGGAAGTGACTCTGTCGATCGCCGATAACGGGGTTGGCTTCGATCTTGGGAAGTTGCTGGCAACTCCGGCAAATCTGACTGCGGGCCTCGGCCTGCGCTCGATCCGCGAAACGGCGGAGAGCCTTGGGGGTAAATTCGAGGCGGAAAGTGGTCCGTCAGGAACTAAACTGGTAATCTCGGTGGCACTATCCCCGGTGGAACAGTAGAACGTCTCAGGGTGTGAAGGAGCACAATGCAGGAACTTGAAGCCACGACTGTCGTGTTGGCGGACGACCACGTAATCGTGCGCGAAGGCATCGCGGCACTTTGCGCGGCAAACGGGATGCGCATCCTGGGACAGGCTGCCGACGGCGTTGGCGCCGTGCAGATGATCGAAGAGCTCAAGCCGGACTTCGCCATCCTCGACCTTCACATGCCGCAAATTACCGGGGTCGAGGCGATTCGACGGCTGCGTCAGAGCCAATGCCCCGCCAAATTGATGATCCTGTCGATCAGCCGCGAAGAATCCACAGTGATGGAAGCGCTTCGGGCCGGCGCGGACGCCTATCTGCTGAAAGACGGACCTTCACGGCATCTGTTGGACGCAATCAGCTTTGTGCGCGATGGCGGAGTCTACGTGTCGCCGATGCTGCGCGGTGCGGGCCTGTTCACCAAATCGGAAAAGCCGCGGCAGGAAGATCCCCTGGCGGTGTTGAGTCCGCGCGAGATGGAAGTCTTTTCTTATCTTGTCAACGGTCTGCGCGCCAAGGATATCGCGGACCTGCTCGAGATCAGTCCCAAGACCGTCGATACATATCGAGCCAGCTTGATGCGCAAACTCAATGTCCACGACCTGGTCGGACTGGTCAAGTTCGCGATCGAGCGCAATCTGACGACTACTTCTTCACAAAGGTAATTTCGACGCAGCTCGCGCGACGGGTCGATTGCGCGGACTGGTAACGTTCGAGAGAGTCGATCAATTCGTCGACGGCTATTCGCCTCTCATAGAGGCGCGCCAGCGCGCGTCGGCGATTGTTGTCTGTCGATGTGGACCGGCTCCGGTCCGAAAATACATCGTTCGAAAGCGCGTTTAAGGCCATCAGTTTATCCTGGGCTACTAGGACTTTTCTTACTGGAAGTAAAGCATAACCCTGAGTACTTTGGAAATCAAGACCAAAGTACTATCAAGCACTACTTTTTCGGGTTAATCCGATACGAGTAGCCGATTTGTATCGTGATACGATATGAATTGGATGTTAAACCGACGTGACCTCCGAGTTTTAGCCGATTTCCGTTATCAGATCCGCCGTTTTCTCCGTTTCAGCGAACAGGCAGCCCAAGCGGAAGGCCTGGAACCTCAACAGCATCAGTTTCTCCTGGCGATTCAGGCCGAGACCACGTCTTCTCCCCCGGCAATCGGACAGATCGCCGACCGGCTCTTGACTAACCACCACAGCGCCGTTGGCATGGCCGACCGGTTGGAGGAACGCGGCTTACTCGAGCGGATTCGAGGCGAGGGCGACCGGCGCAAGGTAGGTCTGCGGCTCACCTTGCACGGATCGGAGCTGCTGACGCGGCTGTCGGCTTTGCATCACCAGGAGCTTCGGGAGTCGGGCCCGGAACTGGTGGCGGCGCTTCAGGAATTGTTGCGAGGAGTATCACCGGAAGGGGATGAGAATGTGGCGGAAGCGATCAAGCGGGATTGAGAAGGCGCACTTGGGAGATTTCACGATTACGCCGCGGTGATTCCGATCTCCGGGCTGGCGATAGGGATTGGGTTCGTTTCCGCCGTCGTCGAGCGCGGTGGGGCGAAGACACCTCGGGACGGTTTCGCTGGAGAACCTTCTGTTGGCGCGGACCAGGTCGCTCGAGGAAGAGCGGCTTCGGGAACGAGTACTGCGTCCGTTCGGTGGACTGACGGCTCAGCGAGCGTAGCGAAGTACGGCGATCCTGCGAGCTGCGGAAAATCAGAGCGTATCGAAGGCTGCGGACTGCGGCATATGCCCCACCGGTCTAGCGGCATACCCCCATCCAAAATACACGGGTGCCGCAATCCCGCGTATGGAGGAATTTCCAACATACACATAATAAAAGATTTGCAAATCTGAATATTCGAAGCTCCGGTTTGGCTTGGCGAATGCTTTGGGATTAGTGCTCGGTCGATTTCAGGAAGTCCCCGGTTGGTGACGTTCGTCCCCCGGGCGCACCGGGGCAAGTAGCAAATTCTAGTTTCTTTGGAGAGATATATGCGGATGCCATTTTCGGTTTTCGCGATTGGCCGTTACACGTTGGCCGCGGTGGTGGTATTGGGGTCGGTTGCCCTGATGAGCGCCTCCAAACCCAAGCAGACGGAGTTCTCGATTCACGACCGCGCGTTCTACGCGGCGCAATCCACGATCAACTTCGTACGACCTGGCCTGGCGATGAAAATCGTCTCGGCAAATATCGCAACAGACGGCACGATCAGCGTCGACTACAAAATCACTGATCCCAAGGGGCTGCCCCTGGATGCGTCGGGTATCACCACACCGGGCGCTGTCTCGGTGAGTTTCATTGCGGCGTACATCCCGAAGGGGCAGACGCAATTCTTCGCTTATACCACGCGGTCGCAGACCAGCCCGATCACGAAGAATACGGCAATACAGGCGGGCGCGGATTCGGGCGGAACGACCAAGCAGGTCGCCGACGGAGAGTACATCTACACCTTCAAGACGAAGGCGGCCAATGCGACCGGCGGAGCCTGGGACCCGACACTGACGCATCGCGTCGGCATCTACGGTTCGCGCAATCTGACGGAATTCGATCTCGGGACGAACTATGACACCGATACGATGACATGGACTCCGGGCGGCGGAACGCCTGTGAACACCCGCGACGTAATCCGCACCGAAACCTGCAACAAGTGCCACGATCAGCTTGCCTTCCACGGCGGCTCCCGGCAGGGGATGGATCTCTGCATCATGTGCCACCAGCCCCAGACTGTCGATCCCGACACGGGGAACACGCTGGACATGAAAGTCTTCGTTCACAAACTGCACATGGGCAGCGGGCTTCCCAGCGTCAAAGCGGGAACGCCGTATCAGATCATCGGTTTTAACCAGGGAGTTTCGGACTGGAGCACGGTGAATCTGCCCTCCGATCCCCGGCGCTGCGAATTTTGCCACGAGCCGACCCAGAAGACCGGTGCGGCGCAAGCGGACGCCTGGTTGAAGAATCCGAATCGCGCGGCATGCGGCAGTTGTCACGACGACGTGAACTTCGCCACCGGTAAGAACCACGTGAACCTGCCTCAGGTTTCCGATTCGCAGTGCACGCAGTGTCACATTCCTCAAGGTGAACTGGAATTCGACGCGTCGATTAAGGGCGCGCACACGGTTCCGACCGAGTCCCTGACGCGGCCCGGCCTGGTGTTTACGCTGGTCAAGGTCGACAACGGCGTGGCCGGAAAGAATCCGACGATTACCTTCACCTCGAAGGATTACGCGGGCAATCCGGTACCGATGAGCGCGCTGACGACCAGCCCGAACCGCATCGGCTTCGTGATGGCCGGTCCGACGGCCGACTATGGTTACACGAGCTTCGGCAGCGACGTGAAGACCCCGGGCTACGTCGCGGAAAATCCGGCGTCCACTGCGAAGTGCGGCAGCGACGGCACGTGCATCTATACATTCACGCACGCGATTCCGGCGAATGCGACCGGAACGTACACCATCGGAATCGAAGGACGGCGTGCAATTACGCTGCTTTTGGGCACGACGCAAGAAGTGGCCAGCCAATACGGCGCAATCAATAAGACGATCAACTTCTCGGTGGACGGCTCAAAACCGGTCGCTCGCCGGCAGGTGGTCGATATCGCGAAATGCAATGGCTGCCACAGCTCGCTCTCGCTTCACGGCGAGAATCGCAACCAGATCGAACAGTGCGTGATGTGCCACAACCCGAGCGAGAACGACGCTTCGGTGCGCGGTGTTTCGGTAGTCGCGGCGGATAGGGCCCTGCCGGCGCAGTCGATCAACTTCGCGATGATGATCCACAAGATCCACACGGGCGAGAAGCTGGCGACCGATTTCAACCAGAGCTACACAATCGTTGGGTTCGGCGGAAGCCACAACGACTTCTCCGAAGTCCGTTACCCGACGATGACGCCCACGGGTGGGGTTGGTGACACGGCGAAATGCTATATGTGCCACGTCAACAACTCGGAAGCGAACTTCCCGATCGGCAAGAACAACGTGTTGGACACGCAGGGCAGAATCAGCCCGGTGGCGGCCACCACGAGCGCTTGTACCGCCTGCCACTTGAAGCTGTCGGCGCTCTCGCACGCGGTATCGCAGACCGATCCGAAGTTTGGTGAAAGCTGCGATGTCTGTCACGCCCAAGGCAAGGATTTCGATGTGCTGAAGGCCCACGCAGGCAAATAACGGAAGAAAAGGATCTGACACCATGTTCCCCGTAACCACAACCCGTCGGGCGTCCTCCGCAAGTCTAGTTTTGCTGGGCCTGGCGGGGCTCGTGGGCGCGGTCATGCTGTTGGCAACCTCAGGGAGCGCCCAGGATAAACCCCCAGATAAACCCCCAGAGAAACCGGGCGCTCCCGCTACACCTGCTCCG
>JAOAPT010000848.1 GCA_025463045.1 Candidatus Solibacter sp. | reverse complement strand
TGACGCAATCGACTTTCGCGGAACGGCGGGCGGGGATGGCGGCGCCCAGGATGCCGGAAGCGATCAGGGCTATGGCGGCCGCGGCGAACAGGCGCGGATCCCAGGGGTCGACCCCATCGGGTAGAAGGTCTACCAGAGGGTGGACGGCGGAGATCGCGAATCCGAGGCCGACCATGGTGCCGGCGGTGAGCAGGAGCGCGCCGTCGTGGAGGGCGATCCACAGGATGCGCGCGCGGGTCGCGCCCAGGGCGGAGCGAATTCCGAATTCGCGGGTGCGGCGGCTGACGGCGTAGGAGACGGACCCGTACACGCCGACCAGCGCCAGTACCAGGCCGATGGCGCCGATTGAAGCGACGAAGGCAGCGGCGATCCGCATGGGGAGGAGCGCGCCGGCGACGGCGTCGCGCAAGGGGCGGATGTCCAGTGCGGACACCGGGTCGGCCGCAGCGAGCGCGCGGCGCAGGGGTTCGATCCATTGGGCAGGGTCGCCGGAGACGCGCAACAGGAACTGGCCGTTGTAGTCGGGCGTGTAGAATGCGGGGGCGGCGGCCTCGCCCAGTGTGCGCATTTTGGTATCGGCAGTGACGCCGACGATCTCCAGCACGTCTTCCTTCTCGCGTCCGCGGATCAGGCGCGCGCCGATCGGGTCGGCGCCGGCAAAGATTTTCAGGGCGAGTGTGCGGTTGACGATAGCGGGTGTGGGTTTGCGCTCGCGATCGGCGATCTCGAAATCGCGGCCGCGCAGGATGGGGATGCGCAGGGTCGCGAAGTACTGCTCGCCCTCCGCCATCGCGAAGACAACGCGCGTGGCGGAGGAGGGATCGCCCGCGCGGCGCAGCGGAGCGACGGGGACTTCGCCCATCAGGGGCAGCAGGTCCGTGGAGGTTACGGCTTCGACGCCGGGAACGCGGCTGACGGCATCGACGAGGCGCCGGCGCCATGCCCACCCGTGCTCCAAGCGGGGCGGGGGATGGACGGCGGCGATCACGGTGTGGACCGCATCGAAGCCGACATCCAGATTGGCCACGTGGAGGAAGCTGCGCGCGAAAAGTGCGCCGAGCGTGAGCAGCACCATGGAGAGTACAACTTGCAGCGCAACGAAACCGCTGCGCAGGTTCCAGCGAGTGGAAGGCGGTTTGATGGCGCCGAGGGGAGAGCAGACCAGCAGCGCGGCGCACGCGGTGAGAAGCGCGTAGAGGAAGAGGCTGGGGTCGCTCTCGAAATGAAACTCGAAGGGAATGTTGTAGGCGGTGGGCCAGCGCAGATAGCGGAGTTGGCTGCGGAGCCACGCATCGAGCGCGAGCCCGGCGGTGGCTCCGCAGGCCACCAGGACGAGCGCTTCGCCGAGAAGCGGACGGGCGAGCTGCCAGCGGTTGGCGCCGAGCGCCTGGCGGATCGTCATCTCGCGATAGCGGGCGGCGCGGCGTGCGAGCAGGAGGCCCACCACGTTGGAACACGCGATCAGGGCGAGGATCATCGCCATGGCGACCAGCATCATGAAGAAGACGAACATCCGGTAGTCGTCGCCTTCCCGGGCGAAATAGGCGCCGAAGCCGCTGAACGGGCGGACGGGCGGTGGTTCGTTGGGGAAGCCGGTCAGAGAGCCGCGGGCCTGCGCGCGCGTCATGCCATCGCGCAGGCGGCCGAAGGGATGACATCGCTGCTGGGAATCCAAGCGCGCTGGCGCATAGATCTCGGGTGCGACGCCGTGGCCCATCACGCTCCGATAGTCGGGCGGCAGCACTCCAATCAGGGTGTACGGGCGCCCGTTTACCTGGAGAGTGCGGCCAAGTGCGGCCGGGTCGGAGGCGAGACGCTTGCGCCAGAAGCCGTTGCTCACTACCGCGAGCTGGCTGCCTTCGTCGTGCTGCGTGTAGAGGCGTCCGGCGGCGGGATGGATGCCGAGCAGGTCGAAGAAATTGGGGCTGGTGTCCATGGCCCAGATGAGGTCGTTGCGGCCGGTGCGCTGCCAGATGGCGTCGTGAAATCCGGTTTCGAAGGCGAGGTCCTGGAAGATGCCAGCGGCGCGCAGATCGCGATAGTGCGCGTAGGTGACGCCGGAATCGATTCGCGCGAGGCGATCCGGCTGTACGGCGCTGATATCGTCGAAGATCATTTCGCGGGCGACGCTGTAGGCGGTGACGTTGGCGCCGATTCCCAAGGCGAGGGACGCGATGGCGACGGCGGAGAGAGCGGGGGCTTTGCGAAGGCCGCGAACGGCGTGGCGGAGATCGGCCAGCATCTTTGTATAGGATGACGTGCCGAAGGGAGGAAGTGTGCAGGTGTGCGCTACTTCATCCAGAAAGTGACGCCGGAGCGGCTTTCGGCGGCGCCGACAGCGAGGATGACGGAAGCGCGATCGCCATCGGGGAGAGTTGCGGGGATGCGGGCGTTGACCTGGAGACAGCCGATCAGGCCGGGGGCTTCGCCCGCGTAGAAGAGCTCGGTGGGGATACTGCCGATCTTCAGGGAGACCGGCAAGGCGGGAACACCGGATTTCATCACTCCTGCGCCGACAGCGAAGAAGGAGATGATGGTGCCGCGCGCGGCCGGGTTGGTCTGCTGATTGACGCTGCCATCCTGGTTGAGCACAGCGGCTTGCGTGGTGCCGAGGAAGGTCAGGAGACCTGGCGCGGCGTCGACTACGGCGAGGTCGACGGTGTTCGACGGGACGGTGCGGTAGATCAGTTGGACGGTCGTCGATTTCTGGCCGCCGACTTCGTAGGGCACTTGCACGTTCACCTGGTAGGGCGAGGCCAGGAGCACGGAGGCGGGGCGGCCATCGAAGAGCACCCGGGTGTCGGCGAGCGAACCCGAGCCAATGCCCTGGCCGTAGAGCGAGATGATTTCGCCTGGAGCGATGGGGGCGGGGATGCCGCCCGCAATGCTGGCGATCTGACTGATGGCGAGCGAGCCGAATCCCGCGGGGTCGCCGGTCATCCAGAGGAGTACGAATTGTCCGATGCCGACGTGCGGGTCGGAGGTGGCGTCGCAGGTCCACGGAGCGAGGTTGGTCGGGGTGTAGCCGATGAAGTTCTGGATGAGGCTGCCGGGCGCGAAATCGGCGGCGGTCCAGGAGATGTTGCGGAAATCGAAGAACGACATGGTCTGGAGGAGCAGATCGGAGGCCTTCGACACATCGCGCGGGATCGCGGTGCAGGTGGGCGTTGTGTGGCCGAAGGGCATGCCCCAGGCTCCCGCGTAGAGCGGGAAGGTGCCGGAGAGGAAGCTGAAGGCGGCGGTGCGGCCGGTGTCGGAGAGGGCGACGTCGAAGTACGGATGCCACTCGTAAATTACGTTGGGGTCGGTGAGATACGCGTCTGGTCCGAAGCCTTGAAATCCCTGGGCGTCCTGGAAGGCGGGGGCGGAGACGATCTGCTGTGCGCCGGTGGCGCGGATGGCGGCGACGAGAGTTTGCATGCCGACGGAAGTTGCGCCGCCATTGCGCCAGAGCTGCCAATCGGCGGCGGTGTGGGTGCGCGGCGCGGGCTCATTGAAGAGGGCGAAAATGACTCCGGGCGTCTTCGCGAAAGTGGTGCCGCAGGCCTTCCAGAAATCGAGTGTCGCGGCAGTGGGGAGCGGGGCGTCTTCCTGGGGCGCGAGGACGGCGACGAGGTTTTCGGAATTGGCGAGGGCGACGATGGCGGCGACGCGATCGAGATACGGCTGGCCGTCGCGCCTCCAGAGCGCGGGACTCAGTGGGAAGCGAACGGCGTTCATATTCCAGCGCAGTTGCATCACGCGGAACGTGAAGGCGGTCATGGCGCGGAGACTCGTGAGGTCCAGCGTTTCGAGGCCGGGCATGGCAACGCCGCGGAGGAGAAATGCGGTGTTGGCGGAGTCGAGGAGTTGGTTGGCTTTAACGTGCAGGGGCGGCAGGGGAATGGGAGTTGGCGGCGCGTGGCCCGCGGCCTGCGGCGCCAGAGCGATCAATAATGCGATGGCGAGCAGGATCCCACGCGACACGTTGTTACTTTACAAGCGCGAGCGTCGAAAACGCAATGGAGTGACGGTAAACTTATCAGTTGATGCCCCGGCTCCGCTTATCGTCTGCGTTACTTTTGTTGCTTCCGCTCGGCGCGCAGACGGGGATTGTGACGACGATCGCAGGCACGGGAACGCGAGGATTCAGCGGCGATGGCGGACCCGCGAAGAGCGCAGCGATCGCGCTGGCAAATCTGCAGAATCAGTGCGACCCAAGCTTCTTCGAACAAACGAGCCACATCGCGGTGGATGCGAAGGGGAACGTCTACTTCGCGGATTCGAATAATCAGCGGATACGGCGCATCGACACCGCGGGAACGATCACGACGATTGCGGGGGATGGCGCGGCTCCGGCGGCGAATTGCGGGTCGTTTCCATTTGGGAGCGCGCACCTTTTCAATCCGGCAGACGTGTTGCCGATGGCGAACGGTAGCGTGCTGATTGCCGATCAGCAGAATAATCGCATATTGAGCGGGAGCACGACAATCGTGGGCAACGGCCAACACAATCTATTCGCCCCTGGAAACCCGGCCACGTCTTCGCCTATGGATTGGCCGGTTGCGCTCGCTGTGGATTCGGCGGGACTTGTTTATTTCGCTGAGTTGCATGGCAATCGCATCGGCCGTGTTAATGCGAACGGGACGATCGGCCTGGTGGCGGGCACGGGATTCCCGGGGACGGCGACACTCACCAAGCCCGCGGGAATTGCGATCGATAGCGCGGGCAACGTGCTGATCGCGGACACGGGCAATCACCGAATTCGGAAAGCGGCGAATGGTGTGATGACGACGATCGCGGGTGGTACGCAAGGATTTTGCGGCGACGGCGGTCCGGCCGTGAATGCGTGCTTCGATACGCCGATGGACGTGAAGGTGGATGGGCGCGGGAATATTTACATCGCGGACACAGGCAATCACCGGATACGCCGCATCGATACAGCGGGCAACATTACGACGGTCGCGGGGACTGGTGCGGCGGGTCGTGGGGCGGACAACATCGCGGCGACGGCGTCAGCGCTGAGTTCGCCCTGCGCGATTGCGCTGGACGCGAACGGCGATCTGTACATCGTCGACTGGCAGAATTATTTAATTCGTAAGGTGTCGTTTCCGTCGATTCCGGCGGGCGGGATTGTCGATGGCGCGAGTTTCTCCGCGCCGCCCGCGCCGGGCGGGATCTTCACGATCTTCGGCGCTAATTTCGCGGCGGCGACGGAGGCGTTCAGCACGGTCCCGCTGCCTATGGCGCTCGCCGGGGTGAGTGTCGAGGTTAACGGGAAGGCCGTGCCGCTGTATCTTGTATCTCCGGGACAGATCAATGCGCAGCTTCCGTTCGACGTCGCACCAGGGCAGGCTAGCGCGGTGATCGTGACGCCGGGCGGGCGCGCTCCGGCGGTGACATTCACGGTGGCTGCGGCGGCGCCCGCGATCTTTGTCGCGACCTTTGTCGCGATCGGGACGGCGGATGCCGTGGTGGCGTACGTCACGGGATTGGGCGCGGTTTCGCCGGCCGTGCCGACCGGTAGTTCAGCTCCGCTCGATGTGCTGTCGTTTGCGCAGGCGACGGTAACGGCGACACTGGGAGGCGTCGCTGCTCCCGTTCAATTCGCGGGACTCGCTCCGGGCTTCGTCGGGCTTGGGCAAGTGAATGTGATCATTCCGAATGAAGCGCCGAAGGGCGACAGTGTTCCTCTCGTTCTAGAGATCAATGGCCAGAAAAGCAAATCCGCGCCCGTCGCGATCCGCTAGGGGCGCGCTGCTGCTCGCGCTGCTGGCGTGCGCTGCCACGGCGGCCGAGCCGATGCGGCAAGCGGCGGGGCCGTATCGCGTCACGCTGCGATTGCCGGCCGACGGACTCTATGCGCAGGAGGAGATGCAGATCGAGTTTCGGATCGAGGACACCACGCGGCCCGATCCGCTGACGGTTTACACGCCGGTGATTCGCGCGACGCCTGCGGCGGTGATCGATATGCCCGCGATGCCCGGCATGCCGGCCTTCACGGAGACGGCGCATGCGGAGGGTGCTCCCGGCGATTACGGGATTCATCCGACGTTCGCGCATGGTGGCGAGTTCCGGCTGAGGATTGCGATTGAGCCGGGGAACGCGGTGGAGTTTCCGCTGACGGTGCTGGACGGTGCCGCGCGGCGCAAGCGAGTTCCGCCGCGGTACACGCTGGAGCTGACTAGCGATCCGAAAAAGCCGAAGGCAGGCGAAGTTGTCGAACTGCGGCTCGTGGTGCGCGATCGCGAGGACGGTCGTGCGGCGGTGACTGCGTTCGATGTGATGCACGAGAAATTGCTGCACTTGATTGTGGTGCGGCGGGATCTGGCGCACTTCGCGCATGAGCATCCGGTGCTCGGGCCCGACGGCGTGTTCCGATTGCGGTACACGTTCGCATCCGGAGGCGAATACCGAGTGTTTGCCGATGTGGCGCCGAGGGCGGCGGGCGCGCAGATATTGTCGGCGCCGCTTAGCGTCGCGGGGAAGGCGGAGGCCGATGCGGAGATGCCTTCCGGACTGGTGGAACTTGTGTCGGGCGGGCAGGTGCCGGTGGGGAAGACGTCGCCGGTGACGATCCGGATCAAAGACGCGGCGAACCTCGAAGCGTATCTGGGAGCGGCGGGGCATCTGATTTTGATTCACGAAGACGCGGTGACGTTCGTCCATTCGCATCCCGATGTGGGCGGGGCGGATCGCGCGACGCTGGTGTTTCAGGCGCGGTTTCCGAAGGCCGGCGTGTACCACGCGTGGGTGCAGTTTCAGCGTGCCGGGACCGTGCAGACGGCCGCGCTGCGGTTCGTGGCGCAATGAAGACGCTGCTGGCGGTATTGCTCGTATTCGCTGCGCACGCGCACGATCACCCGGTGCCTACGAAGCCGACCAAGGCGCAGGGCGATTTGGACGAAGCGCGGCGGACGCTCGCGGCGGCGAAGCGCGCGATCGCGGCGCAGGGGCGATACAGTTGCTGCACGAAACCCTCGTGCGACCTGTGCGCGAGGATGAACGGATCGTGCAACTGCGCGGAGAATGTGAAGAACGGGCGCGGATCGTGCGGCGAGTGCTACGCCGCTTGGCGGTCGGGGCGTGGCGGGGTGAAGGGAGTGGATGCGAAATCGGTTCCGCTGCTGCCGGCGGAGCATCAGGCGTGCGCGATGCCGGCGCACGCGGCGCATCCGGTGGAGCAGTTGAAGGTCAGCGCGGAATCTCTCCTGCGGGCCAAGCGAACGCTGGTCGGTGAAGGGCGGTACGCATGCTGCATACGGGGTGGGTGCGGAGAGTGCGCGCACGAGACGTCGTGCCCGTGCGGCGGAGATCTGGCGGCGCACAAGGGCGTGTGCGGCGAATGCCTGGATGGCTGGCGATCGGGACGCGGCGCGTTCGCGGGGATCGACCCGAACGAGGTGACGCTCGCGGTCTTCGGCGGGTGGGCGCTCGGCGCAAGCGGGCAGTTTTTCGGCGTGTACACGGATCAGACTGGCCCGCGCGGGCGCGACAAGATCTTTTCGACGAACTGGGTGATGATGAGTGCGGCGCATCGCGCGGGGCCGGGTACGATCACGTTCCGATCGATGCTGAGCGCGGAGCCGGCGACGATCACGGGGAAACGCTACCCACTGCTTTTGGCGACGGGTGAGACGGCGAATGGAGTGCCGATCATCAACGGGCAGCATCCGCACGATCTGTTCATGGAACTCTCGGCGCTCTATAGGATCGTGATTGGAGAGCGCACGAGCATACAGTTGAGCGGCGGTCCGCGCGGTGAGCCGGCGCTGGGTCCGCCGGCGTATCCGCATCGTGCATCGGCATCGGAGAATCCGGTGGCGCCGATCTCGCACCATATGCAGGATTCGACGCACATCGCGACGAACGTGATCACGGCGGGAATTACGCACGGGCCGGTGACGTGGGAGGTCTCGGGATTCCACGGGCGCGAGCCGGACGAGCTGCGGTGGGGGATCGAGGGAGGCGCGCCGGACTCGCTATCGACGAGGTTGACGGTGAATCCGACGTCGCGATGGAGCGGGCAGTTTTCGATCGGACGGCTGAATCGCGTGGAGGCGACGCATCCGCTGCGTCCGATGCTGAAGGAGACGGCGAGTTTGAGCTATACGCGTCCGCTGTTCGCCGGATCGTGGGCGAGCACTGCGATTTGGGGGCGCAATAACGAACTGGCGTACACGCAGCAGCCGAATCTTCCCGTGCTGCCGCGGTCGGGGATCCGTCCGCTGCATATCGTGAGCGTGCCGACCAGGGTGCCGAACCAGGTGTATAACTCGTACCTGTTGGAATCGACGCTGCATGCGGGGCGGAACTGGTTTTGGGGACGCGCCGAGAATGCGGATAAGGACTCGACTCTGTTTTACGAAGAGTCGCCGTTCGTGCTGCTGATCGATGAGCGGCGGCTGGGGCGAGTGCAGGCGTACACGGCGGGATACGAGCGCGATCTCACGCGGTACGCGGGGGTCGGGGGGCAATTCACGTTGAATCACGTGCCGCCGATGCTGGCGCCGATTTACGATGCGAACCCACTGGGGGTGCAGCTGTTCTTTCGCCTGAGATTTCGGAGGTAGGACGAGCCAGTTGCTGCGCAGCGCGCCGTATTTTCCGGTCCATGATCTGGCGCGGGCGGTGGAGTATTACGAGCGCGTGCTCGGCTTTCGCGGCGAGTACGCGGGCGGATCGGAATTCACGATCGTGAGTCGCGATGGCCTGGCGATTATGCTGCGACGGGTGGACGTGAGCTACACGATCGTACCGAAAGAGAAGCAGGGCGGCACGTGGGACGCATTCTTCTGGGTACGCGATGCGCGGGAATTGCACGGCGAGTTGCAGCGGAAGGGCGCGGACATCGTCTACGGTCCGGTGGTACAGGAGTATCAGGTGGAAGAGTTCGCGGTGCGCGATCCGGACGGCTACGTCCTGGCTTCGGGCAGGAGTTGTAAATCTGCGCGGTTATCATGTACTCATGCGCATTCTCCCGATTTTCCTTCTAACGCTGCCGTTCGCGTGGGCACAGGAGTCTGTTCGAGTCGACGGTGGGATGCTGGCCGGAAAACCCGGGAAGAGCGCGGAGATCCGCGTATACAAGGCAATTCCGTTCGCCGCGCCGCCCGTCGGCGAACTGCGATGGCGCGCTCCTGTCGCTGCGAAGAAGTGGGAAGGTGTGCGGGCGGCGGACCGCTTCTCGCCGACCTGCATGCAGGTGCCGTACTCCGAAGGCTCGCCGTTCCGAACGGCACCCGAGGAAACGAGCGAGGACTGCCTCTATCTCAACGTGTGGACGGGCGCGAAGGCGGCGAGCGAGCGGCGGCCGGTGATGGTGTGGATTCACGGCGGAGCGTTGACGCGCGGGTCGGGATCGACCAGTGTTTATGATGGCGAGGCGCTGGCGAAACAGGGCGTGGTGGTGGTCACGATCAATTATCGGCTGGGGCTGTTCGGGTTTCTAGCGCTGCCGGAGTTGACGAAAGAGTCGGCGCAACACGCGTCGGGGAATTACGGAATCCTGGATCAGATCGCGGCGCTCGAATGGGTGCGGAAGAATATCGCGGCATTCGGCGGCGATGTGAGTCGAGTCACGATCTTCGGGGAATCGGCGGGATCGTGGAGTGTGAATTCGCTGGTGGCGAGTCCGCTGGCGAAGGGATTGTTCGCGCGCGCGATCGGGGAGAGCGGCGCGCTGTTCGCGGCGCTGCCGAAATTGGCGGAGGCGGAGAAGAGCGGTGCGCAGGCAGTGGGCGGGGCATCGCTCGCTGAGTTGCGGGCCAAGCCCGCGGCAGAGCTGTCGAAGATGGGCGGCGAGCAGGCGCGTCCGAATGTGGACGGCTGGGTGCTGCCCGATCAGGTGATGGCGATCTTCGGGGCGGGGAAACAGAACGACGTGCCGGTGCTGATCGGCTCGAACGCGGACGAGGGCACGGCGTTCACTCCGCGATCGGTGACGCCGGAGCAATTGCGCGCGCTGGCGATGTTTCGCTATGGCGCGCGCGCGGCGGAGTACCTGAAGCTCTATCCCGCGGAGAACGAGAAGGAGGTGCGGGCCTCGGCGGCAGCGGCGATTCGCGACCAGACGTTCGGGTGGGAAATGCGAACGTGGGCGCGGATGCAGACGAAGACCGGGAAGGCCAAGGCGTTCCTGTACTACTTCAGTCACGTGCCGCCGAGTCCGGCGGGCGCGGCGCTGGGAGCGTATCACGCGTCGGAGATCCGCTACGTGTTCCACAATCTGACGACCACCCAGAAGGCGGACGTCCTGTTGGCGGATGCGATGTCGTC
>JAOAPT010000826.1 GCA_025463045.1 Candidatus Solibacter sp. | reverse complement strand
GGGACGGGCGTCGGGGTTCGCGTTCGTGGCGCAGGCGATCGAGCAGAAGAAATCCTATGCGCGCGAGATGATTCAATACGTGCAGGAGCGCTTCCCGCAATTGCGCGGCGCGGACGATGCGGCGATGCTCGCGTTTCTGCGGGCGCGGTGATGCGGAAGAGACGCGAGGGTGAGGGATCGCTGCGTATTGGCGGGCGACCACCGCTCCCTTGCTCGCCAAAGCGCGAGTGACGGTCGCGGCTCGGATGCGCTAGCCGGCGTGTCAAGGCGGACAAGCGTGTCAAGGCGAACAAGACATGCCATCATGTCGACAATGAAAACTTGCATTCTCCTGGCGATGACATTGGGAACGCTCGCCGCGCAAACCAAGCCCGAGTATGAAGTCTACGCGATCCGCTACGCGACGATTCCGGAGTTCGCCGTCTCCGGTCTGGTAGCCGGAGCCGACGCCTCGCGCAAGTTGGATATCGCGATGATGGTGTGGCTGGTCCGCGGCGGCGGGAAGAACATTCTCGTCGACGCCGGATTCTATCGCGAACAGTTTTTCAAGCAGTGGCACGTGACCGATTACACCAAGCCCTCCGAAGCCGTACGTCGCGCGGGCGTGAAGCCGGAAGAGATCACGGACGTGATCGTGACGCACCTGCATTGGGATCATGCCGACGGCATGGACCTCTTCCCGAACGCGCGCGTGTGGGTGCAGAAGGACGAACTCGAATACTATGCGGGGTCGGCGTGGCAATCGCGGCGAACGCATGGCGGAATCGATCCCGACGATGTGATTGCGGCCGTCAAGCTGAACATCGCGGGCAAGCTCGGCCTGGTCAACGGCGATGCGCAGGAGATCTTACCGGGGATCACGTGCTACACCGGCGGCAAGCACACGTACGCGTCGCAATTCGTCGGCGTGCGGACGAAGAGCGGCACCGTGGTGCTGGCGAGCGACAACGTCTACCTCTACGAGAATCTGGAAAGGCACGTGCCGATCGCGGCGACGCTCGACGCGGCGTCGAATCTGCGAGCGCAGGATCGGATGAAGGAATTGGCGGGTGAGACCGCGCGGATCGTACCAGGGCACGACCCGGCGGTGATGGCGCGTTTCAAGGAGATCGCACCAGGGGTAACGCGCATCGACTAACGCAACTCAGGGGTCAGGCCACGACTTCCAGCAGGAGGGCACGGAATTCCGTGGTCTGCCCTGAATAGCTCCTCCGATTAGCGAGAGCGCTCGGATTACTATCCCCGGCGATCCCCTTCTCAGTAGTAGAGTGCGGCCCGAGACCTTTTTGTGACACGGCGGGCGAAGATTTTTGCGCCAAGTGTCGAGAATCGTACATTGAGTAGGGAAAACGCCGGAGGCTATAATTGTTTAGCCCAATCATGTCCGATGGACCTTTCAGCCCAGGGGAGCAGGCCCAGTTAGCCGAACGAATCCGGGCGGGAGAGCCCGCTGCCGAAGATGAGCTGGTACGGCGATTTCATCCCCGCATCCTGGCGGCATTGATCGGACAAACGCGCGATCGCGAAGCGTCGCGCGATCTTGCGCAGGACGTGTTGATCATTACTTTACGCGCTGTCCGATCGGGCAAGGTGAACGATCCGGAAAAGCTCGGCATGTTCATCCTCGGCATCGTGCGCATTCTGGCGAAGAATCACATTCGACGACGCATCGACCGGCAATCACGGGAAGACGAGCTGCCCGCGGAGCTGATCGACCGCCTGGCGGGACCACTGGGGCAGGCGCGACTCGAAGAGGCGGAGCGCGAACGGAATGTGCGGGCGGCGCTCGACGCATTGCCGGCAGCGGATCGCGATATCGTGCTGCTGACGCTGGACGGCCGAAAGCCGCGCGAAATCGCCGCGGCGCTGCAGATCGCGCCCGACGTGGTACGGCAGCGAAAGTTCCGTGCCATCCAAAAAATCGCGACTTCGCTAGGGACTCTGTCACAAACCGGAAGTTCCGGGCACTTCATGAGTGGAGTCAAACCCGAGTGAACTGCGAGACAGTAGAACGCGGAAACGTGGTCGAGCGGTATGTGCTCGGCCAACTGAACGAGGCGGAACAGGCTTCGTTCGAGGATCATTATTTCGCCTGCGACTCGTGCTTTGAACAGGTTCGCTTGATGCAGGGATTGCAGGCAGCGGGCGAAGGACGACCTCGTCCTGCGGTCGTGTTGGAGATGCCGCGGCGGAATTGGATGATCTGGGGAGCGGTGGCGGCGGTGGTCGTCGCGGGCTTTCTGCTGACGGAAATATCGCGCACGAGGCAGCCGGCGGCAGTTCCGGTGGCAAAATCGCCAGCGCCCTCGGAATTGCAATTGCTGGCGCGGGTCGATCCGCCGCGATACACGGCTACAAATCTGCGGAGTTCGGCATCGGACCGCGACGAGAAATTCCGCGCTGCGATGACGAAGTACGCGGCGGGAGATTACGCAGCGGCGGCGAACGACTTGCGCGGAGTGGACACGGCGGCTGCGCGATTTTACCTGAGCATCGCCGACCTGATGACGGGCGTCGTGGAAGAGCCGGTCACAATGCTGCGCAGCATCGATGAGATGGGAGAGACGCCGTATCTGGAGCAGGCGCGCTTCTTCCTCGCCAAGGCGCTGCTGGCGAACCACGATATCGCGGGCGCGACGAAGGCACTGGAGCAGACGATTGCGCTGAAGGGCGATCGCGAAACGGAAGCGCGCGAACTGCTGGAGCGGGTACACAAATTACCGTGAGCAGGGCGGCGATCGCGGTCCTCCTGATATTGCCGCACTTGTTCGCGCAGACCGTTGCGCCGTGGAACGATCGCACGTACCGCCAAGATTTCGACCAGCTCATTTCCGACGGGCAGTACGCCGAGGGCGAGGCTGCCGCACGCAAGGCGATCCGCAAGGCCGAGCAGGAGACCGGGCCGCAGTCGATCCAAACCGCGCTCGCGCTGGACATGCTCACGGAGGCGAACTTCTACGGGGACCGCGTGCGCGATCCGGCCGCCGAGGAAACCGCGCTACGGGCGATCGCGATCAAAGAAAAACTGCTCGGCCCCGACCACACGGAAGTGGCGGTCAGCTACCGGTTGATGGGCTACGTGATGGGCGCCCGGGGAGATTATGAACGCTCGCGCAGAGCGTACGAAAGCGCGGTGCGCATCCATCGCAAGACCGCGGGCCAGGATCCCCGGCAGGAGGCCGCGGCGCTGGGCGCGTACGCGGCGATGCTGAGTAAGACCGGCGACTTCACGGAGGCCAAGGCCGCGTACGAAGAGATGCTGGCCATCCGGCTCAAGAACTTTCCAGTCGAGACGTACAACACGGCCGACGCGATGATCGGCTATGCCACGCTGCTGCGCGACATCGGCGCCTACGAGCAATCGCGAACTTATTTTCTGCGCGGGCTGGCGATTCTGGAGAAGAAAGCGGGCGTGGATCACATCATCAACACACGCGGCCTGAATGAACTGGGGGCGTTGCTCAACTTGATGGGCAAGGCGTCGGAGGCCGTTCCTCTGCTGGAGCGCACCCTGGCGATCGAGGAAAAGACCTACGGACCAGAGCAAAGCGATCTCGCCTTCGTACTGAACAATCTGGCGATTGCGCGCGCCGCGCTCGGCGATCTGGCGGCGGCGCGCAAATTGTACGAACGCGCGATCGCGATCGCGGTGAACGTGTACGGCGAAGATCATCCCGAAGTCGCGCGATTCCTCAGCGGGTACGCGCACGTGCTGCTTCGCCTGGGCGAAAAGCGACTGGCCTTCGACGCTGCGGTGCGCACGGAAAAGATCGGGCGCGCGCACGTCGCGCTGACGATTCGCTCGCTGCCGGAGCGGCAGGCGCTGCTGTACGCGACGACGCGGCCGAGCGGGCTCGACGTCGCGCTCTCGATCGCTGCGAGCGACCCCGCGCTGCGGCGGCGCGCGCTCGATGAAGTGATCCGCTCGCGCGCTTTGGTGTTCGATGAAATGGCGGCGCGACGCCGCACGGTGGGGCACGGCCCGCTGTGGGACGCGCTCTCCGAAGCGAGGCAGAAGTTATCGCGCCTGGTGGTGCAAGGGCCGGAGAGTTTCAAGGGCAAGGATTACGCGGAGGCGCTGCGTCGCGCGCGCCTGGACAACGAGGCAGCGGAACGCGCGCTCGCCGAGCAGAGCGCGGCCTTCCAGAGTTTGCGCGCGCGCGGTGCGGCGGGGCTGGACGAAGTAGCTCGCGTGCTGAGTCCGGGCGACGCGCTGGTCTCGTTTGTGCGCTACGGCGCGACACCGGCCTACGCCGCATTCGTGCAGCGGCCGGGGCAGGAAACGCAGCTCATCCGGCTGGGAGCGGCGACGAAAATCGAGGCGTTGATTGACGCGGTGCGCAAGCAGGTGCTGGCCGAAGCGGAGAATCCGGGAGTCTCGCCGAAGCGCGCCGAGACGCTGTATCGCGCGGCGGGCGACGCACTGCGGCGGCAGGTGTGGGATCCGCTGGAGCCCGCGCTGGGACGATCGCGGCGAGTCTTCCTGACTCCGGTGGTGGCGTTAAACCTGGTGGATTTCGGCGCGCTGCCGGCACGCGGCGAGGGTTATCTGGCGGAGCACGGTCCACTGCTGCACTACCTTTCGACGGAGCGCGACGCGGTGCTCGAGCCCGCGGCAAAGGGCGGAAGCGGACTGTTGGCATTCGGCAATCCTTCGGTCAACGCACCTGCGCGCAGAATGGATGCGGCGAAGGCGCTGCGCGGCGATTCCACACCGTGCTTGAACTTCGGCGCGATGCGGTTCGCGCCGCTCCCGGCATCGGAGCTCGAGGTCCGCGACGTTGCGACACTCTGGCGGGAGGCTGGCCAGGGCGCGGTGATGGAGCGGACTGGGAATGCGGCGAACGAGGCGTCGTTCAAGAGCAACTCCGCGGGCAAGAAGGTGGTGCATGTGGCGGCGCACGCGTTCTACCTCGGCAACGGCTGCAGTTCGGCGGTCGCGGACAATCCCTTGCTGCTCTCGGGCCTTGCGCTGGCGCGGGGCGTTGCCGGAGAAGACGGAATCGTCACGGCGGAGGAGATCGCCGCGATGGACTTGAGCGGCGTCGAATGGGCGGTACTCTCGGGCTGTGAAACGGGGGTCGGCAAACTGATGCCGGGCGAAGGAGTCTTCGGACTACGGCGCGCGTTTCAGATGGCCGGATCGCGTACCGTGATCATGAGTCTCTGGCCGGTGGACGATCAGGCGACGCGCACGTGGATGAAGACGCTGTATCGCGAGCATCTCGCGAAGGGCAAGGGCACGGCCGAGTCGGTCCGCGCGGCAAGCCTCGCATCGCTGGCCAAACGGCGCGCGGAGGGAATGAGCACGCACCCGTTCTACTGGGCTGGATTCATCGCGGCGGGCGACTGGCGTTAGTCTTTTTACCCCACCACAAATATCTGGGACCCCGCGACGGTTACGGAGCGGTGGTCTCCGAGCGGGACCACCGCTTCCTCACGGTCGCGGCTCGGATTGGGGGCTCGGCGCTGCAGTTCGTCGTGACGCGCGATTGGACGGCCAGCACTGCGGCACGTCGTGACGCGCGATGGAGGGGCTCGGCGCTGCGGCACGTGGCGACGCGCGATGGGGCGGCCGGCGCTGCGGCACGTCGGGACGCGCGGTGGGGCGGCCGGCGCTGCAGTTCGTCGCGACGCGCGATGGGGCGG
>JAOAPT010000768.1 GCA_025463045.1 Candidatus Solibacter sp. | reverse complement strand
GGCCGGAAGGACGGACGGGGAGGAAACGAGGCGGGCCAGACCGCGGCGCGACCTGGCCCGCACGCAATTATTGGTTCGGTCTGCCGGATCCGGACTGCACCGGAATCTGGCGGCGGTTACTCTGTTCCTGAGGCGCTGGCACTGTGACTTCGAGGACGCCGTTCTCGAATTTCGCGCGCACCTGCTCCGGATTTACCCCTTGGGGCAGCGGGATCGCGCGATAGAACTGTCCGTAGATGCGCTCAGAGCGCTGTATGCCGCCCTGGTTCTCTTCAAATTGAGCCTTGCGCTCACCCTGAATGATGAGAGCATCGTCCGCTACTTCCACTTTGACTTCTTCGGGCTTGAGCCCCGGGAGTTCCGCGTGAATTATGTACTTCCCATCGCGCTCCGCTACTTCGATCGCCGGGGACCAGAGTCCGCTCGCGCCGGACCGGCCGCGAGTCCCACCGAAGCCTCCGAAGACACGATCCATCTCTTCGGACATTCTCCTCATGATCGAGAACGGGTTAGCATACAGATCCTGGGGAGACAGGAACGGGTCTTGTCTGCGTCGCGACAGTGTTCCTGATTCCTGGTTCATTCCTGATTGTTGGTTCCGCGCCACTTGCGCGGACTCTGACTCACTCTGCTTCTGATTAGCCGGGTTCTGATTGGTCTGGTTTTGTTTTTCTTTTTGACCTTCGGTTGCTGTCTGGCTCTGTGCCATAACTTTTACCTCTCCCCTTTTGATTCGTCGAAGTTCGGAAGCGTCGCTATGTAGGTGGCACGAGGTTAACCGATCGCACACTCAGAGGCGCGGACCAGCCCGAATCAGACTCTGGTCCTCCGCCTGCATAACGAAGGGGCATGCTAATTCGCGTTTGCATCGCACTCTCCGGAATCCTGCTGCTCGGTTCCTGCAACCGTCGCGGCGACGCTCGCGGCGAAAACATTGCCGACGGGTCCGGGGGGCGCGTCAACCCCGCGGAATCCGGGTCGGGACGTGTGGCGCCGCAGGGCAGCATTGTTTCGTACGCCGATACTGTAGACCGGGTTGCGCCGGCCGTGGTCACGGTTCGCTCCGCCCGCCGGGTCCGCGCCCCACAACAATTCCAATTTCAGAACGACCCGTTGTTCAATTGGTTCTTCGGTCAACGCTCGCCGCAGCGCTTCGGAGGCGGAGGCCGGGTTCCGGAGCAACAGCAGCGCGAGCGCGCACTCGGCTCGGGCGTGGTGGTACGCGCCGATGGATACATTCTCACCAACGACCACGTGATCGATGGCGCTGAAGACATCAGCGTCGATATGATAGACCGCCGCACGTTCAAAGCGAGATTAGTTGGCGCGGACAAGCCCAGCGATCTCGCGGTGCTGAAGATCGATGCGAGCAGTCTGACCGTGCTCTCTCCCGGCAACTCCGATCAGGTGCGGGTCGGGGATGTGTGCCTCGCGGTGGGAAATCCGCTGGGCATCGGCGAGACGGTGACGGCCGGGATCATCAGCGCGAAAGGGCGTCAGACCGGGATTAGCGACGGCAACTTCGAGGATTTCCTGCAGACCGACGCACCCATCAACCAGGGCAACTCCGGCGGAGCGCTGGTGAATACGCGCGCGGAACTGATCGGCATCAACTCGCAGATTCTCTCGCCGAATGGCGGGGGCAATATCGGGATCGGCTTCGCGATTCCATCGAACATGGCGAAGACGGTGATGAATCAGCTCATCTCGAATGGCAAAGTTTCGCGCGGGCAACTCGGAGTCACCGTGCAGGTCATCACATCCGATCTCGCGTCGAGTTTGGGCTTGAAGGATGTACAGGGCGTACTGGTGAGCAGCGTGCGTCCGGGCAGCGCCGCTGACAAGGCTGGAATCAAGCCCGGTGACGTCATTCTGGAAATGAATAACGCGCCTGTGAACGACGTGAACACGTTTCGCAATCGGGTCGCGGCGGCGGGCGCGGGCGGGGAGATTACGCTTACGACGTTGCGCGGAGGCAAGCGCCAGCAGGTGCGCGTCAAACTAGGTGAGTTCAATCCCAATGCGACCTCCGCGGACGAGGGCGGGGGAGGCAGTCCGGGTGGGTCCGGACGGCTCGGACTGGAGTTGGTTCCGGTCACTCCCGATGTCGCCGCGCAGTTGGGAATTCCGCGCGGGACGCAAGGGCTCGCGGTCGCGTCGGTCGACGCTGGCGGAGCGGCGGCGGATGCCGGCATTCAGGAGGGCGACGTCATCCAGCAGATAAACCGGCAGCCCGTTCGCAGCCTCGCGGACGTGCAGGCCGCCCTTGCGAAATCGCGCGATAGGCCGGCGCTCCTGCAGATTCTGCGCGGCGGTCAGACGATCTTTCTTCCGGTGCGCGTCAGCTAACTCCGACCACTTCTCGGGTCACTTCTCCGGTCACTGGAAGACAAGCGTGACGGTGTTGGAAGTACTGCCGTCCGCTGCGATGGACAGGTCCAGCCGTCCGCGCTGCAGGGCTGGGGGCAAGAGCGCATTGACCTGATCCAAACCAAAAAAGGTTGGCTGACGGCCTGCGTAGAGAGCGGAAAGCGACTGGCCATTCGCCGTGACGGTCGCGGGTGTGGAATGATGCCGCATACCTGTCGCATAAAGCACGAGGTACAAGTCGTCGCCGTTCGCGGCGGGGGCGATCGGGATTGAGGTCCAGGTCTTACCGGCCGCGTCGTAGGCCGCCGTATCTTCCGGCGCGTCCTGCGTCCCATCGGGATGGACCCGGATGATCTGTGCCGATGCCGGACCTTCGCCATTGGCGTTGGCGGCGAAGAGTCCCGGGGAGACCGCCGCGACGCGGATTACGGCTGAGACGAGCGCGGCTGGGGGACTCGCGATGCGGAGGGTGACCGGCCCAGGCGGCATGTCGGACGGCATAAGATATGATAGTTGCCCCGGCGACAAATAGAACAACAACGCGTGGTGGATGGCGGCAGCAGAGTCGATCAGATCCACGGTCACCCCACCGAGTTGGAAAGGCAGCGGCAGGGTTGAGGACGCGAGCGTCTCGCTGGTCAGATCCGGGCAGAAGACGGTGACGATCTGATCGGCGGCGAACCCGATGTTGGCGTACGACGCGGCGTTCACAACCGAGAATTTGGTTTCCGAGGCGGAGCGGCTATCGGCGAATCGCGCGTCCCCCGGGTAGATAGCGATCACGGTGTTCGGCATGAGGCCGGCGGGTAGCGAGACCGCCGCGGTAGTGCCGTTGAGAGGGACGGCGGCCAGAACGCGTCCGGTGACGGCTTCGACAAACCGCACCGACCCGGAGGGCGCTCCGGCGCCCTGGGTGTTGACGACCAACTTCGCGGCCAGCGACATCCCGCCACGGTCAAGGGTATCGGGCGTCACGCTGATTTCCAGAGCGGTGGGAGTTTTAGCCACCGTCACCGACACCGCGTTCGAAGCCGCCAGATCCCAGTTGTTATCGCCGGCGTAGACCGCGGTGATCTGATGGAAGCCGGGCTCGAGAGTGGGAAGGGTGGCGATGGCAACTCCGTTCACGAGGGATGCATCGACCAGGACGGTTGCGCCCTCGACGAAAGTTATCTTGCCGGCCGGCGGCGCGATCGACCGATCTGAAGGAATCGACATTTTGGCGGTCACCGTGACGCTCTGACCGAAGACGGCAATGCCGGTTCCAGCAGTGAGCAAGATGCCGGCTGGGTTGCGGCTGACCACCAGCGTGGAACGGACCGACGAGGGTAAGTACGTGCTATCTCCGGTGTAGCTCGCCACTAAGAGATGATTTCCGGCGGCGAGTGTGGGCGTGAATGCCACCTGACCGCGCGCCGGATATTCCGCGATCGGGTTGCCGTCCGCGGTTAACTGCACCGATCCCGCGGGGGTAGGAGCGCCGCTCCACGATAGACCTACCGTACAAGTGATTGATTGTCCGACCGTCGCGGGGGTCGGGGTGACTTGCATCGCGAGACTGGTCGCAAGTCGAGGAGCCACCGTGATGCTGATCGGCGCGGACGTGCTCGACTGGAAGTTAGAGTCGCCCGCGTAGACCGCTGTCACTATGCCGGAGAAAGCACCTAAGGAGAGGGTAGCGCTCAGCGACCCCGACGCGACCAGGAGGGGCGCGTTGCCAAGGAGGGATGTGCCGTTGAAGAACTGAACCGAGCCGCCGGGTGTCGCGGGAGGCGAGCCACTGACGGACGCTTTCAAAACAGTCGATGTCGGCGTCTGTGCGGCGTTGAGGATGATGAGCGTCGGCGATTTGTCTTCGATGAAGGGTAGCGTGGCCGATGTCGAACCCGCGAAGTTCGTGTCGCCGCCGTACACGGCGGAGATTGTGTGGTCGCCCGTCGCGAGTGCGGAAGTAGTCAGGCTTGCGACTCCGGTCTGCAAGGGCGCCGTGCCGAGTGCGACAGCGCCATCTCTGAAGGTGAGCGTACCGCTTGGGGCGCCACTTCCCGGTGCGGCGACGGTGACGCTCGCAGTGAGCGTGAGCGGCTGGCCGAAGACCTTCGTCCCGGAAGTGGTGGGTGTGCTGGTGATGGTGGATGCCGGGCTGACCGTGAAGACGAGCGGCGAGTCCGCGGTATTCACGCTGTTGCAGTTCGCGTCTCCGCTGTAGATCGCGGAGATTCTGCGGATTCCCGTTCCATTCGCCGTGTATGAGAATGATGCTTGTCCGCTGACGAATGGGATCGGGTCCGAATTGATCTTGACGCCGGAATCGTAGAAGACGACGGTGCCCGTTGCGGGCGCGCTGCCGCCCAGACTGGCGATCAGCCGTACGGTCTGACCGGACACCGGAGAATCCGGCACGGACCGCACGGTTAGCGAGGGTGTCGTTTTGGCCACGACCAGGGACATGGGCGTCGAGATCGCCGCCTGGTAGTTGGTATCACCGCTGTACGCGGCGGTGAGTGCGTGGGTGCCGGCGTTGAGCGAAACGGTGAAGGTCGCGGCGCCGTTCACAAGGGCGGATTTGGCGAGGGACGTAGCGTTGTCGTTCAGGCTCACCGAACCGGACGGAATCACGCTGCCGGAAATGGATGGCACGACGCCAACGGAAAATGTCAGCGGGCCGTAGACGGCAGTGCCGGAGAATTGCGGAGACGAGACGTTGGTGGGCGCCGGCTGAACGGTGATCGTGAGTGGGCTCGCGGTGTTGTCTGACGAAAGGCTAGTCACATCGCCGCTGTAGCGGACGGTAATGGAGTGGGCCCCGACACGCAAGGAGTGAGCTGTGAATTGCGCCTGGCCGGCGGTTATCGGGAGCGGCGCCGGGTTAAGGCTCGCGCCGTCGTCGAAGAAGTCGATCGTGCCGGCGATCGCGTCACCGGCAGCGCTGACGGTGGCGGTGAGGACCAGATCCTGGCCGAAGGACACCAATTTCGAGGTGGTGGTGACGACTATAGAGGTGATCCGTTTGGCGATGAACTTGACCGGTGCGGCCGTGGCAGGGAGAAACCAGCTATCGCCGGTATAAGTCGCCGTAACCGAATGGCTGCCTGTTGACGCGGTATAAGTGACGCTCGCCGCACCGTTAGTCAGCGGCACTGCAGTGCCGGCCACCGTCCCATCGACCGATAGGTTGACGAAGCCCGAGGGATAGCGGCCGCCGACCTGTGCGGCGGAGACGACGAGTGACGCAGGCTTACCCGCGATCGCATTAAGTGGAGGTGAAATCGTGAAGGTGGGCAGAGCCTGAGTCACGGTGTAACTCATCCGGACAGGCGAGGGAGCTTCGAAGCCCGTGCCCGGGCTATAACTGAACTGAATCACGTTCGAGCCGAGCGGCAGGTATTGAGCGGAGGCATTCAGGACAAGGGAGAATGCTCCGGCCGCATCGAGCGCGGCGGTGCCATTCGGGACAGATACATCGTTAACGGAGAGCACTACGGAGCCGCTCGGAATCGTGCCGGGGTGTGCGGTATTGCGAATGACGCCTTTGATGGTTATCGGAGTTCCGTAGGGCGCGGTATTCGATCCTGGAGTCACGGAGATAGCAGTGGTGTCTCCGATGTGGCGCACGGTGAGGATTCGAGATCCGCTGGAACCGGTGGTGGAAGCTGCGCCGGCGGGAATCAGCGTGCCTCCGGCCGAAATCGAGAAACCAGAGATGTCGTTGGATACCGAGTTCACGAGGTAGACGAAGTTCCCTTCGGGCTCGACTGTCGTGAACGACGGCACGGTGCCCGCGTTATATGCGCGGAGGTACGTCAAAGGATAAGGGCCATTGGGGCTCGTGTTGAGGGCAACGAGTTGAATCTGGTTGGCGACGTAAACGAAGCTTCCGGTGGGGTCGACCGCTACCGAGGTGGGATTGCCGCCGGTGGGCAAAGGGATGCCGGTGCGAGTCAGGGTGCCCGCGGGTCCGAGCTGATACATCGACACGTCGCCGGAAAGTTGGTTGGCGGCGAACACCGCGGTGCGGGAAGCGGCCAGGCTCGAGACGCCGGCAGCGGAAAAGAATGGCGAACCGGGCACGGATGTGAGTGACGCGCCTGCGATCAGATAGCCGAAAATCCGGCCGACATTGGAATCGGCAACATATAGGTATCTCCCGCTGGGATCCACGACAGGGCTGACTAGTTTGCTGCCGCTGGCCGCCGCGACCGCGGCGCCTTTGATCAAGGCGCCGGTAGTGGGATTGACGCGATATGGCGTGATGATCGCGGATGCGAGACTGGTCACGAAAAGGGATTCTCCCGCGGGGTCGACGGCCATGCCGGTGGGCGACGGCGCATCGCAATTCGGACAGGGCAGGATGGCGAGCGCCCCCGAGGGCGCGGTGATTGAAAAGAGAGTGATGTCTCCCGACCCCGAATTCAGAACATACAGGAATTTTCCCGACGGGTGAATCAGGGCCTGAATGGGCGAAGTTCCGGTCGTGACAGGGAAACCCCGGATAGCGGCCAAGGCTCCGGTCGAGGGATTCATCACGAAACCGGAAACGGTGCTGGTTGTGAAGTTCGGGACGTAGATCGCCTGAGAGAATGTTCCCGGCGGGACCAGGAAAAGGAGCGTCGCGACTCGTATGATTGTTTGTGAAACGAACCTCAGGCCATCATTAGCCATGTCCGTTCTGGTCGAACAATTTGGTAAGGATGCCGGTGCGCGATGTGACACCCATCTTGACCATGACCAGGCGCAGGAATGCCTTGACCGTATTCGGGCTGATACTCATTTGTTCGGCCACCTCTTTACTGGTTAGACCTGTCAGCACGCCTCGGAGCGCTTGCAGTTCGCGAACCGTAAGCCGGTATTCGGCGCTGACCATCTCCAGGGTGTCGTCAATGTTCAACTCGCGAGCCAGATGCAGTACCGTGACGCATCCGGGCAGACCCTGAATGCGCCAGGGCGCAACATGAATGCGGCAAACGTAAGTATTGGCGTTCAGGTGAAGGCGAAGTTTGTGAGACGGCTGCTCGGACGTTTGGTTGTCCCGGAGCACGTCCAAGATTTTCTGAGGGACTTTAAGAACCCAACTCCCCTCGGCTTCGCCTTCGCTTCTCAGGATCGAGGCGGCACCAGTGTCAAACGCCAGGATGTTGAGGTTGGCGTCCAGAAGGATGACACCCTCCCAGTACCTGGGGGGCGAGTGCTCTTCTCCTCGCCGGCCATTATGGTTACCGTCGCTGATTGCTCCCACGTGCTGACCTCTTTCGGTGTCATCCACAGGCACACCGTATACACGGGCGGTCGGCCGCCGTGCGCCGAACTTAGGGCTTGTAGCGAATGACATAAGTCCCCCAATTAGCCTTCTGCGTCCGGAAGGCATTGGGAATGTATTCCGTTACCATCCAGATGGAGCCATCTGCGGCGACGACAGCTCCGGAGTAGTCGCCCCAACGAGCGATGCCGGGCAGGCCGGGGTCCGTATATCCTGAGAATCCGTCCTCCGGGGCGAAGCCCGGCGCGGCGATCTGAATGGTGGAGGATGTCGAAGTCACGCCGATGGGAAGGAACGCGGCGCTCGGATAATAGTCCGGTCCGACAAGAGTGAAAACGATCGCGCCGAGCCCTTGCGGGTTCACGGCGATCGCCGGTCGAAGCAGGTGGTTGCCGTCCACTTGCAGGTAGCCCTGGCGCAGGACAGGCGCGGCCAGAAGTCCGCTGCGAAGGCTGGGCGAGAGGATGAAATACGCTCCTCCGACACGCTGGCGGTTACTGCTGTCGAAAACCGTGGTCGCCAGGGTGACATAGAGGCGCCCGCCGGAGTAACAGACGGAGAGGACCCGATCATCGCTGCCGTCGAGCACCTCTAACACTCCGGGCGGAGTCAGACTTGCGCCGTAAGGAATTGGTCCAGGTCTCTGATTGGCGATATCCGGGATGCTGTAGGTTTGGGTGGCGATATTAATCTGGAGCAGCTGCAGGTTCGGAGTTGGGGTCAGGAGCGTACTGGTGTTGGTCATTGCCCAAACGGCCAGCGAGCTGTCGATCGCGAACCGGGCCTGACTGCTCACAAAGAATTCGACTCCGCCGTTTGCCACGAAGTTACTGGCGCCGGGAGGCGTGCTGGCGGGTTGGATGGCGAACTCGTACCCCGTGGCGAAAGCCAGGGTGAAGAGAACCGCGGTCGGGGTGCTCGCCCCCGACGCAAGAGAGTTCTTGGAGATGGCGAGGATGGTGGCGTCGACAAAGAAGGGAAAAAAAGCGTTGTATTCGTTCGCCGTAATGTAGAAGCCGTATTGATCGGCCCCGATTTGCAAGTAGTCGGCGAAACATGGACACCCGAAGAAGTTCTGAGTATCCGTGGTGTCCATAACATATATGTTGTAGGTTCCAGTCGGATCGCCGGTCTGGCTGACGGCAAGATACAAATGCGAGAACGGCAGCGGGTTGCCGCCGGAGTCGTTATCCTGGGCGCGCTGGAGGATGAACCAACGAACGCTGCCGCTGTCGAAGAACACGCGCATGTCGGTCGGGAAGACGCCATTGATTCCCGTGTTCTGGTCAATCGCCGGGGCCAGTCCGAATACTTCGTTGGAGCTCAGGACAGTGGGGAGCAAAGGAGTGCCCGCGGTGTCATATACCTGCACCGCATTGTTCACTCCTTCCAAGACAAAACCGTTACCAACCGCTATCGCTTGAGAAGGCGGTTCGACGCTAAATTGATTCTGATTGTTCGCGAGCCTCTGCTGGGCGTGAGTAATCCCGTTGAAGCCTGACGCCTGGGTCTGCGGGACCACCGTCAAGCTCTGAGCGAGGCTTGGCGTCGTGTGGACGCGGTTCGGCGAACCGATCATCGATTCGCTCATCGATTCGGCCATCGATCCGGCCATCGATTCGGCCGTGGCAGCCCGTGGAGAACGACCGGGTGAAAAAGGGGGCCGCAGCAAGGGGATTGCCTTCCCTGGGTCCGGCTGAACCGAGGTGCCGGCGCTGAGTGCTGCGGGCCGGCCGTTGAGCTTGCTCGCGGCCACACTGGCCGACCGGTTCTGCGCCTTTAACGATAGGTTAACGGTGCGGGTCAAAACCAGTTGACCGGTTGCGCTCGCACCGCTGTAAACCGACTGGCTCTGGGCGCGTAACGACCAACTTGCGGGCAAAGCAAAAGCAATGGCGGAAATGGCTAGGAATTTCATCAATTAGTTCTCCCGGGATGATTGAGTGGACCGACGGCGTCCGATTGAGATCGTCGCGGCTAAGGCTGCGGCCACGAGGGGTAAGGAGCAGGGCTCAGGGACGTCAGAGCTGAAATCGGAGACAGTGAAAACGCCGGGCTCCTGCGTGTTGTCGAAGGTAACCACTCGAAACCCGAAGGTGTCTCCGAGGGCCACGGGGAACGAGGCAGTTCCGGAATCGCCATCGGTATCAGCTAGTTGAGTAAAGAGAGCGCCGACGAAGTACCCCGCCCAATCGAAGCCGGGGAGATCTAAGGATGCGTACATATATTGGAAGGCGATGAGGCCGGCCTGGGTGGCGGTGGCGGAGAGGTCCGTGAAGCCGGTAAGACCACTGCCGTTATTTCCGCCGGTGAGCGTGACCGACAGGCCGCCATCG
>JAOAPT010000182.1 GCA_025463045.1 Candidatus Solibacter sp. | reverse complement strand
GCGACAGATGGTCTCGACGGTGCCGATCCGTTCCGTGGTTATCCTCGCATGACGCCCGGCGAGCCGCCCCTTATTAGGCGGCGACGATCGAGCGCCGCGTGCTCTCGATGATGGCCACGACCTCCGCCCGCTCGGCCGCCGGGACTGCGAACTTGTCGAGCGCCTGCGCCACGTCGTCCATGAACGCGTCCCACTCGCCCGGCGTGATATGCAGGTTCCGGTGGGAGCTCTCCATGTCCTTGCCGGTGTATTTCTGCGGACCTCCGGCGGCCCAGCACAGCATCTCGGTAACTAGGTATTTGAAGCCTGCCGGCGGTACCTTGTGGTGCGCGTCATCGACCAAGGGATTGGCATTGAGCCGCGGATCGGCCATCACGCGGTCGATGAGGTCGTCCACGACGGTCGCGATGCTGTAGACACCGCCGAGCCGCTCGTAAAGGTTGGGCGAATCCTGCGTGGCCATTGGCACCTCCACTCCCGCACTCAGCGAAAGTCGATAGTCTGGCGCGGTCCCGGTCGTCCTTGGCCTCCTCATACGGTGACACACTTCGCCGAACGCCTCAAGGCGCACCTTCGGCCTCTCTCGACGCTGACGACCGATTTGCGGACGGCGACGTCGCCTTCGGGTCATTCGCGTCGTTTTCACCAGCCACCGAAGACTTCCGGTGTACCACGGTGAACGGACATCGTCAGAGCCGGTCGGTATGTCTGAAAAGTGCCAACAACGGAAGCCAGAGTCATTCGATCACCTCGTCGGCGCGCGCCAGCAAGGCGGCCGGTACCGTCAATCCGAGCGCCTTGGCGGTCTTCATATTGACGACGAGTTGGAAACGAGTCGGCTGCTCGACCGGCAAGTCTGCGGGCTGAGCGCCTTTGAGGATCTTGTCGACGTACACGGCAGTCTTTCGAAAAAGGTCGGCATATATCGCGGAGTATGACATCAGCCCGCCTTGTTCGGCGAACCACCGCGGCACGGAAAACGCCGGCAGGCGCTGTTGCAGCGCCAGCTCGGCGGCGCGTTTGGTCGGCAGGCTGGGCTGAACGATGACCGCATCGGGCCGATCTTTCTCCATCGCGGCGAAAGCGGTCTCGAACTCCTCGCTACTGCTGATCTTGATCGGATGGATCGCAGTTCCGGTGGCTTTGCCGCCAAGCCGATCTGTTCGAGAAAAGGTTTGGAGAATGGATCGGTTGCGTTGACCAGCACGGTGACCCGGCGCGCCGAAGGCAGCATGTCGCGGATCAGTTGGACGCTCTTGCCGGCCAGTTCAGCGGTTACGCTCGCGATGCCGGTGACATTTCCGCCCGGCCGAGGAAGGCTCGCGACCAGCCCCGTGGCGATGGGATCTCCCGTCTCGGCCATGACGATCGGGATTTCGCGCGTCGCTTGCTTTGCTGCCAAAGCTGTGGGAGTGAACAAAGTGACGATTATATCGACTTTGAGACGGACCAGCTCGGCGGCCAACTCGGGAAGCCGGTCGAGATGTCCCTCCGCCGATCGAAACTCAAATCGAATGTTTTGCCCCTCGATATAACCCAGATCGCGCAATCCCTGCCGGAACTCCCGCCAAAACTCTTCCGGACTGATATTGCCAATAACCAACGCGCCGATGGTCGGCACCTTCGGCTGCTGCGCGCGCGTCGCGAGCGGCCACGCAGCTGCCGCGCCGCCGAGCAGCGTGAGGAACTCGCGCCGTTTTAATTGATCGAAGAGCATTCGGACCCCACTAGCCAGGGCCGAATTACAATATATCAAACTGACGAGGATTAGTCAGCGGGTATCGCGGGCATTTTTGCAACCGGTCAACGGGGCCGAGGTCCGTTGTGGGTCGTCAAAAACGGAAGTGGGTTCGCTTTAACGACATGTCCGTTCTACTCCCGAGGGGAGACATCATCAGATCAGTCCGGCATGTCCGAAAAGTGCCAACAGCGGTCATCCATGACATACTGTCAATTTGGATCTACGGTCCGTCCAGCCCAAGGAAAAGTGCATTGATGAATACGTCTTCTTTTGAAACTGTGCACACGGACTGAGCTTTGATTGAGAAATCGAAATTCTTCTATCCCAACCAAGTCCGCCGAAGAGTTGCTGGCCCGGATGCTTTCAACGGTCGATGACTTGTGTGCTGACCGCGATCAGTTGGTGCGTGAACAGCGAATAAAATACCCCGGCACGAGCAAAACCATTAATGGCCCGAGCGAGCGGCGTTTCCGGTGAGATGGTGGCAAACGCCTACCGGCGCATACTCCGCGGGGCGGATCAAAACTTCCCGTTCTGGGTAGCGCTCCACGAAGACAAGTGCATCGGGCAGAACTACCACAAGATCCGGGACTTCTGCCGGGAGCGCGAACTTTCCCTGTCTCGCCACGGTCACTCCGTCACCTGGAAGCATGAGTACTATCAGGTGTTCATGTTTGCTGAAGAGGCCGACGCTGAAGTTTTCAGGAAAGAGTTTGGCGGCGAAGCAATGCATCCTTCGGAGAAAGGGCACGGCAAGAACTGGGCACGGTGGAAGAAGGAAACACAATTCAAAATCTTGAAGTCCATGAACTCGTGGACTGATGTTTTGTGGTCTTCCGGTAGTCGTTTTGCGATGAATTGATCGCGAAGTTCGCTGAAGAATTTCGTTGGCCCTTGCTATTCGGCCCAATCCTGGCGCTATGTCTGAAACTCTGGACGTAAGGTACCCTCATGACTGATCGAGAAAAGATTCTGACCGCCCTTCGAGAAAAGCCGCTGAAGGCTTTCGAGATCATGAAGCGGGTTAACATAAAGAACCAGGACGACTGCCAATCGCTCCTATTGAAAATGCGCGACGACGGCGTAGTGAAGTTCGATATTCACAAGGGACATTGGCTCGCTGCGTGACGATGACGGCCGCGAGCCGACGAAGAGCCCGACTCCAGCGCTATAATCGAATTACAAATACCGCGCCTCCAATGAGGCTTAAGGGCTTGAACCTCGACAACAGCGTAAAACAGGACGGTTGACTTCCCACTCGTCGCTCCAGCATCCGCATCAGTGTTTGTTACTGGCGGAAGCCTCTTGTTCGAGCCTGTTGAGCAGGTCGGTAAGGTCGTCGGCGTCATCGAGTTCTAGGTCAATCTGAGGCACGTCGTTGACCAACGCAGGCCTGTGCGTGACAGAATCAATAACTGCCCACAAGTCGCGACCCGGTAACTTTTCCATCGTATACCGCATCGAAGAATTAAGCCTTTGAAATCGAC
>JAOAPT010000685.1 GCA_025463045.1 Candidatus Solibacter sp. | reverse complement strand
CGACGCATCCGCGGCGTTGCGCAACAGATTGATCAACACCTGTTCCAACTGGTCGGGATCGCCCTGGATAGTGACGTTCGGGCCGCCTTCCACCTGCACGGAGAGACGCGTCTCGAAGCTGACGGCGCGGCCGACGGTATCGGCAACCGAGAGCGGCTGCAACTGCGGACGCGGCAGCTTCGCGAGGCGGGCGTAGGCGCCGATGAAGCGGCTCAGGCTGTCGGACCGCGACATGATCACGCTCAGGCCGCGCCGCATATCGTCGCGCCAATCGTCGGGAAGATTGGGGCGCATGACGATCGCCTCCAGACTCCCGGCGATGGATTTGATCGGCGTCAGCGAGTTGTTCAACTCGTGCCCGAGCACGCGCACGAGGCGCTGCCATGCGTGGAGTTCCTGTTCGCTCAAGGCCTGCGTGAGATCGGAGATGACGAGGAGTTCGAGCGGCAGTCCGTGTTCACGGATGCGCGTGCGGCGAACGCCCCACCGTCCCGCGCCGCCGGGGAAAATGGTTTGCAGCGTGGTGACCGGCGGACCGTCGAGGCACAGATCCATCTGAAGTTCGGCGGCCGTCTGCCCGAGCAGGCGTTCGGCGGTCGAGGCGAGCAGGCGCTCTCCCGCGCGATTGACCAGGCGAAGACGCTGGTTCTCGTCGAACGCGAAAATGGCGACCGCGATCTCGCGCATCACGGTACGCAGGAGCGTGGTGGCCTCCATCGCACCGAGGCGCTGCTCGCGAAGAGTGCTGCCAAGCGTGTTGACTTCGCGCATGACTTCGCCGAGCGCGTCATCGGGACGCGGGGAGCGGCCGCGGACCGAGAAATCGCCTTCGCGAAGTGCGCCGAGAAGGTTCGACAGCGTCTGCAGCGGGAAGACGACGCGCTCGCGGACGGCGAAGGCGAAGCCCAGCCACGCGCCGAGAATGATGACGGTGAGCGTCCACTGGACTTTGGTGGACGCGTCGCCGGTCCACAGCATGATGAGGGCGGCGGCCGAGCCGGGCAATCCGGCAAGAATCGCCAGCAGGACGACACGGCCTTCATGGCTGAGGAACGCGGGTTTTTCGGCGATGCTCATCATTAGGGCTCGCAGGGGTGGAGCACATTCATAGGCCGTAGCGTTGGAGACGGCGGTAGAGCGCGCTGCGGCTGAGTCCGAGGGCGTTGGCGGCGTGCGACACATTGCCGCTGAAGCGCGCGAGGGCCTTCTTGATGAGCAGCGCCTCCACGTCTTCGAGACTCATTTCCTCGAGGCGCGGCGGACCTTCGCGGCCGGTGCGCAGCCCGAGATCGACCGCGCGCACGGAATCGCCCTGGGCCATCAGGACGGCGCGTTCCACGGCGTGATCGAGTTCGCGCACGTTGCCCGGCCAGGCGTGCGCGAGCAGCGCTTTGATCGCGCCTTCGTCGAAGCCGGTGAGCGGCTTGCGGTAATGGTCGGCATGCTGGCGGAGGAAGTGGGCGGCGAGAATCGAGATGTCCTCGCGGCGATCGCGCAGAGGAGGCAGGCGAATTTCGATAGTGTTGAGACGGAATAGAAGGTCCTGGCGGAACTTGCCCTCGGCGACCTCGGTGGCAATGTCGGCATTGGTCGCGGAGAAGACGCGGACGTCGACGCGGCGTGTCTTCGACGAGCCGACGCGTTCGAATTCGCCGGTCTCGAGTGTGCGCAGAAGCTTCGCCTGCAGGCCCTGCGAGATGTTGGCGATTTCGTCGAGGAAGAGCGTCCCGCCCTCGGCCATTTCGAAGCGGCCCACGCGATCGCTTTTCGCGTCGGTGAACGCGCCCTTGACGTGCCCGAACAGCTCGCTCTCGAAGACGCCTTCGGCGAGCCCGCCGGTGTTGACGGTGACAAGCGGGCGGGTGGAGCGGAGCGAAACCGAGTGGAGCGTCTGGGCGACCAGGCCCTTGCCGGTGCCGTTTTCCCCGGTGATGAAGACGTTGGCGTCCGAGGGTCCGACGCGCGAGATGACGTCGAGCACGGGACGCATCGCGGCGGATTGCGCGATCAACTGCGGGAATCGTTCGGAGCGGAGAGCGCGGTTTTCGGCTTCGAGGCGCTGCCCGCGGCGGAGCGCGCGGCCGAGTTCGATCTGTGTCTTGAGAATCGCGGAGAGCCGGGCGTTGTCCCAGGGCTTTTGGATGAAATCGCGAGCGCCGCGGCGCATGGCTTCGACCGCGAGTTCGACGCTGCCCCACGCGGTCATCACGATCACGGGCAGCGTCGTGTCGAGAAGTTGGATGCGGTTGAGAAGCTCGAGCCCTTCCTGTCCGCTGGTGGTGTCGCGGGTGTAGTTGAGGTCCATGAGGACGGCGTCGAAATCGCGGGATTCGACTTCGTCGATGACGGCCGCGGGGGAGTTCACAGGCACCGCCTGGTAGCCCTCCCCTTTAATGAGGAAGCGGAGCGCTTCGAGGACGTCGGGCTGGTCGTCGGCGACCAGGATACAGGGCGTGCGCGTTTCGGATGATTTCATCGGTCGCTCAATCGTGCCGCAACGAACCAAACGTGGCACTTGGGCTGCCACAAGCTATGTCACTGTTCCGGAAGCGGTTATTACCACATTAGCACCGCCCGGAGTGTCCGATAATGGGACGCGCAGAGCGAGTCCGGGAAGAGGTGCCGGGTAAAGGTTGGCGCAAAGCGGCGGGGGAGGCGGAGGAGGTGGCCGGCGGCGCGGTGCACGGGCGGGCGCTGAAAGCGAAGCCAATTCCGGCCGAGAAAGCGACCCGGCGAAGCTCCATGTGCTTGGCGAGATTCTGCAGATCGACGAACGCAGTTCGGGACGCCAAGGATGGCGACGCCCGTCTGGGCGAAGCCAGCTGGTCAGGCGCAGGAAGAAGTGGGGGCGCCGTCTCGAGATGGCGGATGGCGTTT
>JAOAPT010000681.1 GCA_025463045.1 Candidatus Solibacter sp. | reverse complement strand
TTCCAGAGCATGCCGTTAAACTTTGGCGGAAACTTGCCGCGCGAGGTGGCGGCCATCAGGTAGAGAAAGTAGTGATAATTGCGCGCGACGTTACGGGCCACGCCGTCGGCGCTTTCGAGCGCGATGTGTCCGCGCGACCAGAAGTCGTGCCACCACATGGCGGTCTCGTCGCGCAGTTTGGAAAAGTCTTTCGCCGATGCTGCTTCGAGTTGGCGGATTGCCGCAGCGACAACATCTTCCTTCGGATCGAATGTTGCGGCGCTGGCGAGCAGGATCGTGCCGGGTTGGACCTCAAGACGGATCTCCGTTTCGTTGACGATGCGCGGCTTGCCTCTGCCGACCGCGACGGCGCTTTTGCAGCAGTAGTCGCCTTCGCGGAATTCCTGCGTGAGGACGATGCAATCGCCGCGGATCTCGAGTCGCGATGCGGCGGTATGGCTGCGCGTCCGCACGACGTTGATGTGGTCGCGCACCATCGTTTCGAGTTGGCCGCCGTGGTACTTATTCTCGGAACGTAGCATCCGCAGGTTCACCTGCGCGGGCGCATCTATGCGAACGGCAATCACGTCCATGTCCGGCAACGCGACCATCGATTGCCGGCCTATCGTGACCAGACCGTCGTAAATTGCGAGGCGCTGCGGAAGAAAATTCGGACGAGTGAACTCGATATCGACGTAGCCGCAGCCGCCGCAGTAGTCGTTGTGGCGCTCGAAGAAGCTGTTGGTCGTGCTGTCGTTCGCGTAGACATCCACGCGATTGATCTGCATGCGGAGCGATTCGGACGTGGTCCACACGAGCGTGCCCATGCGGCCGTTGCCAATCGGGATGCCTTCCTCACCGCGCGGCACGGGCTGGGTGTAGATCAGGTCAGCGTCGGAGATCAGCGACCGCAGTGAATCATCGGGGGCAGCCGCGGCCGCAGCGAGCGCGGGCGTTGCGAGGAAGGTGCGGCGCGTCATTTGCATTTCTCCGCGTGTAGCAATTCCTTTTGGAGGGACAGCATCCAACAGCCGGGCTCCTTGAGGTTTTCGAGCGCGAGGCCGTTCCAGAGGAGCGTTGCCGGGACCCAGGCGGGTGGGACTGTGATCCGCATCTCGGTGATGGTGCGGCTGACGATCTGGATCTCTTTGTCGGACGGCAGATACTGCGCTTCGACGCGCGCGGAGACGCCGCTGTCGCGGCGCGGAAGAGTGACGCGCGTTTCCACGCGCACGCGATCCTTGCCGCGCTGTACGGTGATGGTGACGGGACGCTCCTCGGCGACTTTCTCCAGCCACTCGAGGTATTGGGCCACGTTCGCGAGAGGTTTGCCGTCGAGTGCCGCGAGGCGATCGTTGACCTTGAGCGGGCCGCTGTACTTCTCGGGGAGTTCGGTGACGAGCACGCCGGGGCCGGGATCGTCGAGCCTGAAGGCGAAGCCGCCGAGATCGAGCGCGGCGCCGTTGCCGCCGGCGATGCGCGTGGATTCGAGCACATCGTTGCGTTCGAGCGGATCGAACTTAGTGAGCTGAATCCAATAGCAACTGGCGAAGGTGGGCGAGTTGGTTTCGCAATCGATGGCTAGGGGGAAGTCTTCGCGTTTGTGTTGTGCGAGCCACTGAATGACGCCGGCCGCATTGGCTCCGCCGGCTACAGATTTCCATTCGAGGTTGAGCCTGGCGGCGGTGAGTTTGTCGACGAGCGGCTTGGCATCGTCGCCGCTTAGCCAGATAACCGGAACGTTGGTGAAGTTGGCGGCGAAGATGCGGTTGGTGTCGAGCGCGGGTTTGGGCGAGCCGCCGAGCGCGGCGCCGGCGGCCCACAGATCGGGCACGCGCGCGATGGTGTAGAAGACGGCCGCCGCCGCGTCGCCGCGGCCCGCGAGATAGACGTGCGCCGGATCGACGCTACCGTTCTTGATGGCGGCATTGACGGCGGCGGCGAGCGCGAGCACACGCTGATCGATGTTGGAGCCGGGATTGCCTTCGGGAACGATTACCTTCCAGCCGAGTTCGCCGGTCCACTTCTGCCACTGTACGGCGTCGGCCGGATCGATGAGCGCGACGGCCGGAGCTTTGGCCGGCTGGGCGGCGAGCGGGCAGAGGAGCAGGCTAATTGTGGCGCAGGCGCGCGCGAATCCGTTTCGCCAGTTTTTCAATGTCATCCGTTTTCTTGATGGTCGCCATGGAGACAACGAAGCGATCGTTTTTCTCGAGATCGATCTTGAGTTGGTCGGCGAGTTCCGACAGTTCGGCGGCGTCTTTCAGGTTCTGCTGGTGTTCGGCTTTGAGGATTTCGTCGCGCTGGGACTTGCCATTGGGGAGGGTCACGTCGGGCTCTTCTTCGCCCGGTCCGCGCCGGCCCCCGCCGCGTTGCGGTACCGCGGATACGGTCATACAGGCGAGCAAAAGCAGGGCCGGCACGCCGCGTCGAATCCAGATTTTCATGTGCAAACCTGCTGCTATCATATCGGAAATGCTCCTTGCGATCGGGCGTCTTTTGGCACTGTTCACGCTTGTAGCGGGCGAGCCGGACGCACCGTTGCGGTTCGGGAAACTCTTGTATGCCGACGACTTTCGGGGCGGGCTGGGGCGGTGGTCGGTCGAGTTGGAAAGGCCTGGGATCGTTATAGCAAGAGACGGCACACTAGAGATGGACGTTCCAGCAGGGTGCACGGTTTGGTTCCGTCCGGAATTGAGCGGTCCGATCGCGATCCGTTATGAAGCGACCATGATCCAACGCGGCGGTGCGAACGACCGCGTGAGCGACCTGAATAGTTTCTGGATGGCTCGGGATGCGCGGTCGCCTAAGGATCTATTTGCGACGAAGCGCTCCGGCAAGTTCGCGGATTACAACCAACTCCTGGCGTATTACGTGGGGCAGGGCGGGAATACGAATACGACGACGAGATTTCGCAGGTACATTGGCGATCCGGAGTTGAGGCCGCTGTTGCCGGAGCACGATTTGACGGAGTATCTGCTTACGCCGAATGCGACGCACGAGATACAGTTAGTGGCGAACGGGCGGCGGATTCAGTACCGGGACAACGGGAAGCTGATCTTCGATTATGAGGATGCGGCGCCGTACACGCGCGGGCGGTTCGGGTTCCGTACGACGTGGAGTCATATCGTGGTGCGGAATTTCAGAGTGTACCGGCTGGGGCGGTAAGCACCGATTATCAATCGGTGCGCAGGATAACATCCTGCCCCACAAGATATCATTAGAGGATATGCAAGAAGTGAATGTTGGCCTGGTCGGGCTGGGTAACGTCGGGTCCAGCACGATGGCCATCCTTGCCGAAAACGGGGACCAGATTGCGCTCAAGCTCGGTTATCGGCTTAAAGTAGTCGCGGTGTGCAGCCGATCGGTGCACACGAAGAAGATTCCCGAAGGGCTCGGGCCGGTATTCAAGACGGCCGATTGGCGCGAGGTGGTGGCGCATCCGGACGTGCAGATTGTCGCCGAGTTAGTGGGCGGCACGTCTGTGGCGGCGGAGATCGTCAACGCGGCAATCGCGAATAAAAAGTCCGTGGTGACGGCGAATAAAGAATTGATGGCGGCCTGCGGACCGGAGATTTGGGATCGCGCGATTCAGGCGGGGATCAATCTCGCGATGGAAGCGTCGGTGTGCGGCGGCATTCCGATTCACGCGGTGCTGCGCGAAGGGATTTCGGGCGACCGGGTACAGGCGCTGTACGGAATTCTGAACGGGACTTGCAATTACATCCTGACGGAAATCGAGAAGACTGGCGCGGCGATGGAGACGATGATCGCCGAGGCGCAGCGGCTGGGTTACGCGGAGGCGGACCCGAGCGCGGATGTGGATGGCTATGACGCCCGCAGCAAGCTGGTACTGCTGGCGGCGCTCGCATTTGGCGAGAAGATTACGCCGTCCGATATTTTCATGGAAGGCATACGGCGGATCACGCCGCTGGATTTCCAGTATGCGCGCACGTTGAAGCACACGATCCGGCTGGTCTGCGGCGGGCGCAAGACGCCGGATGGGCTGATCTTATTTGTGCGTCCGGCGCTGATTCCGTCATCGACGATTCTGGCGAGCGTGCAGGGTCCGTACAATGCGGTGTGGGTGAAGGGCATGTTCGGCGAGGACACCTTCTACTACGGGTGGGGCGCGGGACATCCGACGGGCGTGGCGGTGGTGAGCGATTTGATGCGCGTCGCGCGCGAGATTCGCGGCGGCTCTCCGGAGCGCGTGTCGCCGTTCGCGCACGAGCGGCTCGGCGAAAACCGGCCGATCTCGGTGAAGTTCCAGAAGCGGGCGTACTACCTGCGATTCCGGGTGGCAGACCGTCCGGGGATCATCGCGAAACTCGCGGGCATTCTGGCGAGCAAGCACATTGGCCTCGAGGCGGTATTGCAGGAGCCCTGCGATACCAAACACGATCTGCCGTTCGTGATCACGACCGAGCAGACGAGCGAGCAATCGATCGGCGAGGCAATCGATGAGATGTCGCGCCTCGATTTCATGCGGGAGGCGCCGCTGGCGCTACCGATGGAGACGGCGTTATGAAGTTCAAGGGCATACTGGCGGCCGCATTGCTGGCCGGGGCGCTGGCCGGGGCGCTGGCCGGGGCGCTTGCGGCGCAGGTGGCCGGTCCGGCGAACGCGGGATACCGGACGGAGCAGCAGCGTAAGAACGTAGCGAATGGGCTGGCCGATCCGGCGCGCGACGAGAAGCAGAAGCCGGGCGAACTCGTCCGCGCGATGGGGCTGCAACCGGGAATGACCGTCGCCGATGTAGGGACGGGAATCGGGTACATGCTGCCGTTCCTGAGCAAGCGTGTGGGGCCCACGGGCAAGGTGATCGCGGAGGACATCTTCGACGATTTTCTGGAGTCCGCCAAACAGCGCGTGGAGAATCAGAAGTTGGAGAACGTGACGTTTGTGAAGGGCTCGGAGACCGACCCGAACCTGCCGGAAGACGCCGTGGATGTGGTGCTGGCGCTCGACGTGTATCACCATTTCGATTACCCGCAGAAGATGCTGGCGGCGATTCACAAATCGCTGAAGCCTGGCGGGAAGCTGGTGGTCGTCGAGTATTACAAGCGCTCGGAAGCGATGCCGAATAATCGGGCGCTCACCCATATACGGCTCGATCTCGCGGATGTGATCAAAGAGATCGAAGCCAACCATTTTCATCTTTTGTCCGAGAAAGAACACATTCCGGAGAGCCAGTATATGCTGGTGCTCCGAAAGAATTAGGTAACTCCATGAAGAAGTTTTTCGCATTTGCAACGATGATGTTTGTGGCCGCGCTGCCGGCGGCGGCGCAGGTCGGGGGGGACCAGAGCGGGATCACGCGGCAGCAGGCCGATGAGATTCTGAAGGAGCTGCGGAATATCCGGCAGTTGCTGGAGAAGCAGCAGGCGAGACCGGCGCAGCCGCAGGAAGAACAGCCGACGCGCGCCAAGATCACGGATTTGAGCGGCGCGGCGATGCTGGGGTCGAAGGTGGCTCCGCTGACGATCGTCGAGTATACGGATTATCAGTGCCCGTTCTGCCAGCGGTTTCACGTGGTGGCGTATCCCGAGTTGAAGAAGAATTACATCGACACGGGGAAGGTTCGGTTTTACAGCAAGGACATGCCGCTGGATTTCCATCCGAACGCGATGCGCGCGGCGCAGGCGGCGCGGTGCGCGGGCGAGCAGGGAAAATTCTGGGAGCTGCGCGATGTGATGGGCGCGAATCCGGACAAGCTGGATATGGAGCATATCGTGGGGTTTGCCGCGGATCTGAAGATGGATTCGTCGGCGCTCCGGAGCTGCGTGGATAGCGGGAAGTACAAGGAATCGGTGCAGCGCGATGTGCTGGAGGGGATGCGCGTGGGTGCGAATGGGACTCCGACATTCCTGGTCGGCAAGAGCGTCGGCGACGGCGTGGATGGCGAACTGATGGTGGGCGCGATGCCGTTCCAGGAGTTCGATAAGA
>JAOAPT010000630.1 GCA_025463045.1 Candidatus Solibacter sp. | reverse complement strand
ACGGCAGCCAAGGCGTGGAGGTGAGAAGCGCGCCCTCCAGTCTCGACATCGCCGCCAGTCGAACTACCGACAAGGTCTATCTGCATGTCGCCAACGTCGAATACAAGCGCGCCGTCGACGCGACATTCGCAGTGCCCGGCATGACCGTCAGCGGCGGCCGCGTGTACGAGATCGCGCCGGAAGATCTGCGCCAGTACGTCAACCAGGATCAGCCGGACATCTTCAAGCCGCGTGAAGTCGCGCTCCCCGCGGGGTCCGATCCGAAGTGGCGATTCCCCGCCGGCTCCGTTTCGGTCGTCGAATTGGACGTCCGGACCGCATGACCCGTCAGGCGGCCGTCGCATTGTGTCGTCAGCGCGTCAGTTCGACCCTGCATTCGTCGCCTTCACGCGCTGCTCGATACGGCGGATCGCCTTCGCGAGATCGTGCGGCGTGCGGAGGACCAACGTTTCCCCCTGCATCCGGTGCACCAGTTCTTCAATGTTGTCCGCATCTCTCGACGGTTCGAATGCCCTTAACTGCTCGGAGATCTGCGGATCGGGCTCCGTGAGCGCGTAATAACCCCGTTCCGGCGACGGTATGTTGAAACACAGGACCTGCCGGTACTCCAGATAAAAGATGCCCGCCGCGGTAATTCTCTTCAGCTTCTCGATTTGCAATCCTCTCTGCGCCGGGAAATACGACCCGAGCCACAGCAAGACATCGGAGTCTGTCATGCGAAGATCGCCGAGAAGACTCGTCAGAAACTCAGAAGCGTGATTTGGATTCCGTAACGCGCGGTAATCCACGACTCCCAACTGCAGGCCTTTCAGCGAGACGGCTAAGTCTCGCAGGTCGGTAGCGGTGAAGTCCTCTTTATCCTGCAGAACCTTGCCTAGGTTGAGGTTGAAAACGATAACCCGGGCGCTCTCGACTGATAATTGCCGTAAGACTGCGGACAGCGAGCCGGCGAGCATCGAGATATCTTCCGTTGACAACACCGACCCGCCCGGCTTCAGCGGCGCGGCATGCAGCAAAATCGTCGGATGCGAAGCGACACGGGCTTCCCCCAAGTTCGCGTTGTCGCGATCCGTGAGGCGGTCCGCCGCGACACTCCCCGGCCGCGAGGCCGCTTTCAACTCCCGCTCCACTCCCTTACGCTTCGCGTGGATTTGCCACCGCTCGCTGCAGCCTCGATTTGCTTCGTCCGCCACCATCGCTTCCACCTTGTACGCACCTTCGCCGACGAGGAAGCTTCCCTCGAACACTCCAGCCAGACTGCGATCCGCCGGTACGGGCGTACGCACGACACTCGCCAGGTACGTCGGAATACCGCCATCCGGCGTGACCCGTAATAGAACACTCACGTCTAGCCCCGAGCCGCTGAACTGGTTGAGCGGAACCTGAACGCGATAACCCGTCCGAAAGTGCAGGCCGTAAGTAAGGTCCGGCCGAATTGATGTGAATTCGCAGCGTAGCTTCGGCATTGCGCCGGCTTTGTCCATCAGAGCCCGCGCGACGTCCACGCCGGCAGACTCTACCACCGACTGTGCAAACGTAACCGAGCACATAATCAGCAGCAGTCCACCGATTTGCGTGTCCATGGTGCACCTCGCAAACCGCTATCGCAATTGAGATGCCGCCAGGCACAGTGTGAAGTACGCGACCGAATCGTCCCGCCTTCAATTAGAACCGCGGCCGTGACTCGCGCTTTGGCGAGCGAGGGAGCGCCCGAGCCGCCACGGTTCTCGCGCGATGGCGAACGACGGAGCGTCGCCCCAACAACACTACCCCGCGCGCTTATGTCGCATGGTCGACGCGCGCACCACCAGCTTGGGCTCAAGCAGCACCATCTTAGCCTTCGCCGGCGCGCCGCCTTCGAGCAGCCCGAGCGCGAGCCGCGCCGTACGGTCGCCGATCGCATCGCTCTGCTGATCCACGCTCGTCAACGGCACCCGTAGGAAGTCTGCGTAAGCCACGTTGCCGCAGCCCACCACCGCGACATCCTCTGGTACGCGCAGCGACGCTTCGAGCACCGCTTTCATCGCACCCATCGCGGTCGGATCGTTATAGCAGAACACACCGTCGGGCTTCTGTTTCAACGCCAGCATGCGCTTCATCGCTTCGTAGCCGCTCGCGTCGCCCGCGTCGTCGCCATGCTCGCGCATCACCACGTACTCCGCCGGGGTCGACATGCGGTTCGCGCGCAGCGCCAGCCGGAATCCGTCCGCGCGCCCGATCGCCGTGCTCACCTTCGGTCCGCCGATATGCGCGATCCGCCGGCATCCCACCTCCACCAGGTGACTCGTCGCCAGCGCTCCCACCGCTTCGTCGTCGACTCCTACGAAGTTCGCCGTCAACTCGTCGAACTTGCGGTCGATCAGCACATACGGGATCTTCTGCTCTTCCAATCGCCGGAACGTCTCCACCGTCGATTGTGTCGACGCGACGATCAACACGTCCACCCGCCGCGCCAGCAGTTGGTCGATCTCCTGCTGCTCCAGTTCCGGATCGTCCTCCGAGGAAGACAGCACCAGGCTGTAGCCCTTCTTACGCAGCACGCTCGAAATCGCCTTCGCCACCTGGCCGAAGAACGGGTGCACCAGATCCGGCACCACCAGCCCAGCGATGTAACTCCGGCCCGTTACCAGCGCGCGCGCCGCGAGGTTCGGACGGTAGTTCAACTCCTTCATGCGCTTCAGCACGCGCTCGCGCGTCTCTGTGCTGATGTCCGGATGATCGCGCAGTACCTTCGAGATCGTGACCACGGAGAGGTTCAGATCCCGGGCGATGTCCTTCAGTCGTGCGGCCATGTGAACCCCCATTCTATCCGGTGGGACGTTCCGCCCGCGCCCCCAATCCGAGCCGCGACCGTCACTCGCGCTTTGGCGAGCAAGGGAGCGGTGGTCACTCCGGTCACTCCACCACAGCGCCGCCGCTCCCTCGCCGTCCCGGCTCCGATTGCTTTACATCGGAGGCGCGAATCCGCCCCGCCCACCACCGCCCGCTGGAGGCTTCAGTTCGTACCCCGCGGGCGGCTCCCCGCCCAACAGATACCGCACAAAGTAATCCCACCGCCGGCGAATCATATAAGGCTCATTGCCGAATCCATGATTGCGATTCGGCAATAGCAGCAAATCGAAGTCCTTATTCGCCTTAATCAGTTCGTTCACCACGAGCATCGTGTTATACGGAGGAACGTTGTTATCCATCGTGCCGTGTGCCAGCAGCAAATGTCCCTTCAGATTCTTCGCGAATAACTGGTTCGCCTGATTGTCGTAATTCGTCGTGCCGTCCGGAAGTGTCTTCAACAACCCCTGCCACTTCTCCGCCCAATCGTCTTCGTACTCGCGATTGTCGTGATTGCCCGCCTCGCTGATCCCCACCTTGAAGAAATCGGGATAGTGGAACATCGCACCCGCCGTCGCATATCCGCCGCCCGAGTGCCCATAGATCCCCGCGCGCTCGAGATCGATCCACGGGTACCGCTGCGCCAGTTGCTTCATCCCTGTCACCTGATCGGGCAGCGTGTTGTCGCCGAGGTTGCCGAAATACGCCTCGTGGAATTTCTTGCTGCGCCACGGAGTTCCCATGCCGTCGATCTCCACCACGATGAAGCCCAACTCCGCGAGCGCCTGGCAATCGCCGCGCGCCGCCGAGAAACTCCGGCTGCCCACGCTCCCCGTTTGCGGCCCGGGATAAATATGATTCACGATCGGATACTTCTTCGAGGCGTCGAAATTCGTTGGCTTGAACATCAGCCCGTACAGATCCGTCACGCCATCGCGCGCCTTCACCGTGAATGGCTCCGGCGCCTTCCATCCCGTCGCCAACAGCTTTGAGATATCCGCGCGCTCCAACGCCGTGATCATCTTCCCCGTGTCGTCGCGCAGTTCGGCCACGGCCGGAACGTCGGGCCTGGAATAGCTGTCGACGAAGTACTTGCCGCTCGTCGACAGCGAGACCTCGTGATTGCCGTCCGCCGGAGTCAACAGCGCGAGATTCTTCCCGTCGAACCCGACTCGATAGAAGTGGATGAAGTACGGATCGCGCCCCTTCTCGCGTCCCACTCCCAGGAAGTAGAGCACGCGATTCTTCTCGTCGATGCGCAGCAACTGCGTCACGTTCCACTCGCCCGTCGTGATCTGATTTTTCAGCTTGCCCGTCTCCGAATCGTAGAGATAAAGATGTCCCCAGTTATCGCGCTCGCTGAACCAGACGATCTCCTTCGATTCCGGCAGGAAGCGCCAGTTCACCCGGCCGTTGCCCGATTCGAAGAACGTCGGCACCTTCTCCGTCATCACATCGCGTACCGCGCCCGTCGTCGCATCGGCGATGCGCAGCACCTCTTCCCTGTGATCCCGCGACGTCGAAACGAAGGCCAGCTTCGCGCCATCTTTATCCCACTGCACATCGGCCCACTCGCCGCCGCGGCAAGCCACGTTATCGCACAGCGTCGAGCGGTGCTGGTCCGCCGGAAGCTTCAACCGCACCGTGCGCGGGCCGTCCAGATCGAGCACCACGCGCTGGATCGTCGTCACCACTTCATCGCCCGGCAGCGGATACTTCCATGCCTGCAGCGTCGGATGGCCGACTGCCGTATTCACCAGGTACATCTCGCCCACGCCGCGCTGATCCTGCTGGAACGTCGCGATCCGTTTCGAATCGTCGGACCACAGGACGATCGGCCGGTTGCTGCTCGCCCATCCCGCATTGTCCGTCGCATAGCCGAAGTCCTTGACCCCATCGGTGGTCATCGGCGATTCCTTGCCCGTCGCCACGTCCCGCACCCACAGATTCCAGTCGCGGATGAACGCCGCGTGCTTCTTGTCGGGCGAGAGAGACTCGGGTGCCGCGCCACCCGCACCGCCGCCGCGTCCACCGCGCCCGCCGCCACCCCTGCCGCCGCGCCCGCCGCC
>JAOAPT010000568.1 GCA_025463045.1 Candidatus Solibacter sp. | reverse complement strand
GCTGGTACTTTGGCTCATCGAGAGCGAAAAGAGGAATCGCCATGCCTCGTCTTCGGGTCGCGCTCGCCCTTGCTCGTTTACTCTTGCCGCACGCGCGGAGAATGGCAACGCCTACTTCGGCGTGTACAGCGGCGTGTTGAAAGTGCCCGGGCAGCCGTAGCGGCGTCAGTAATTTAGGTGGCTTGACTCTGAAATTCGATTGCCCGCCGCGGCCGTCTTCTTCGCCGTGTGTTCGGTGCTCGAGATGCTGGCCGGCGTCACGTACGAGAGCATGCCGCCGCGCTCGATCTGGATCACCAGAGCGCCGCCTTCCTCGACTCCGTCGAGCGCCTTGCGCAGGCCGTCGACGCTCGCGATCGGAGTACCGTTGACCGCGTGAACGATGTCGCCGGGCGCCAGGACCGTCTGTCCCGCGAGCGCCAGTACGAGTACGCCTTCGGGAGTGCGCAATCCGCCGAGCGTCCGCGCGACGGCGGGCGTCACGCCGGCGCCGTAAACTCCCAGGCGGAAAACCAGATTATCTTTTTCGGTGACGCTGGGAGGCAGCATAGGCACGCTCTCGCGCGCGGCCAGAGGCGTGATCTGCAGCAGGCGCAAGTCTTCGCCGCGCATCACCCCGACATCCACCGATTTGCCGGCGGCGAGGTCTGTCTCCGCGCGGTACAGGTCGCGCACGTTGTGCAGGGGTTCCGCATTCAGCGCGACCAGAACGTCGCCGGGCAGCAGTCCCGCGGTTGCGCCGGGCCCGTACGGTGCGACGTCTTCCACGAGCACCCCCTCGCGCGCCTTCAACTGCAGCCCTGCGATCAGTTCGCCGGATAGACTGCGCGGCTGAATTCCCAATCGCGGGCGCGCCACCGAACCGGACTTGCGGATTCCGGCGTACGCGTGCGCGATGACGTCGAGCGGCACCGCCAGCGCGACACCCTCATTGACGCCCGATTGCGAGAGGATCATCGTGTTGATGCCGAGCAGCGTTCCATCCAGATTCACCAGCGGCCCGCCCGAATTCCCGGGATTGATCGTGGCGTCCGTCTGAATGTACGCGCGCGGATCGTCGGCGTTAAGTTGGCGATCCACCGCGCTGATCATGCCGAAGGTGGCCGATTGCGAGAGCCCCATCGGACTCCCGTACGCGAGCGCGAGTTCGCCCTGCCTCGCAGTCGCCACGCGTGTCAGATCGAAAAATGACGCGCCCTTTATGTCGATTTTGAGAAGTGCCAGATCGTTGTCGGCGTCCGTGCCGGCGACCGTTGCCGCATACTCGACCTGCGCCGCGCCGCTCGCCGGCTGCACCAGCACCTTGATCCGCGTCGTGTTGGCGACGACGTGCGCGTTAGTGAACAGATACCCGTCGGACGAAACGAAGAATCCCGACCCGCACCCGCGCTCGGCGACCAGCACACCCGCCGGCTGATCCTCCCCGCTCCCCGCGACCTTCACGCCCTGCGTCACGATCTGGACGACCCTGGGCCCGACCTGCGCCGAGAGCTTTTCCATGCCGCCGCTAATGCGGGCAAGCTCCGCGGCGGAATTAAGTTTCTCCGCGGCGTGCAGGATGCTTCCCGTGATTCCCAACAACACCAACCAGCGCAGGCGATTCATCGATCGATCCTCCGCTATGGGAAAAGGCACGCCGGTCGCCAATACTTCCGAATTCCGTATCTACTTACTTCTGAACGTTATAGATCCGAAGGGGCCATGCCGCCGTGGGCCAGGTGTGACGGATTGCCACCAGGAGTGAGAGGGCGGCAATCCTGCCTGCCGCCGGACTTTGGACTCAGAACGCTGGAACGCGATCGCCTTGGGCGTGATCTTGCCAAGACCGGACTGAACGGCGACTGATCGCCGCGACGAGGCTCTATCCGAATTGGCGAATTATCCGGCAAATCCCTGCCCGAAGCGTCAGGATCGGCAGCGTCGAGACTGGTGTGACGATAAAGCACCGCGAAGTGGAGATGCTCCCCAAGCCGGATGCCACTTCTGCGGATCGGGCGACACGGCAATTTGCCATTCGAGACAAGCCCGGCATGACACGTCGCAGTCTGGATCAGCAGCAACCGTTCAGGCAGGCTTTCGCCGACCTGGACGCTTGGCGCCTGGAGGCACGTAGTGAAATCGGACCAGGTAGATATCCTCGCCTTTCCCGTGCTTAGCGACTTTTAGCAGATCAACGAGGCCCAGGAATCCCGACTCGCGCGCCAGTGCTGGTGTGATATCCGGAAACCCGATCGGCTTAATCGAATCCACTTCGATCTCACCTTCTTCCATACGGTACCGGTTCCCCACTCTGACGTGGGGACGCATCCAGATTCGGACACTGCAGGTGATTTCTCCCCGACGAATTCCATCGCGAAGGCGCTTGGTAAAAGTCATGAAGTGAGTGTACACTCGGCGGTCGTTTAGGGCGTGGGCGCCTCTGCGATTTCGACGTATCGTCGCCTGCGTTCCACCTGTCTGGTGTGCTGGTTCGAGAGCTACAAGGAACGAACGCGCGTTACCCGTCAAAGTGGAGCGACAGGCCTTGCGCCAGGCGACCCACGAGTGAGCATGCGGTTCTCATCACTCGGAGTTGAGGTCTAGCCTGGCTTCACCTGCGGTTTGAAGAGTCAGATCCCGGCAACCAGTTCGCCCAATAGCTGCAGAGCTTCCCTCGCGTCGCTCGGATGGGGGCATTCCGGCCGCGCCAGAATGCGGTGGGCCAACGACCGCCATACCGCTTCCCGTTGATCAAAGAGGGTCAGGCCCGTGAGCCATTTGTCCCAGTGCGGCAACGACGAGAACCATGTGGATAGCGCATTCCGCGCACGAGACTCTTCGTCCTCGACCCATGTAGCAAGATCTTTCAGCCATTGCCCGCGATCTTCTCCGCGCTCCAGGTGCGCGGCCAATAGCAAGATGGCGAAGGCAAGAAAAGCGGCATCCGGATCACCTCCAGGATAGGCCAAGAAGCGCCACGCGAGCACACTTGCGGCGGCCCTCGCGACCGGTTGCCCCAGTTCGATCGCGCTTGAAATCAACTGCACCAGCGTAGTGCATTCGCCATCGAACAAGTCGCGATGGCTTGGAGCAAATCGCACCAACGCGGTGCAGGCAAACAGCCGCATCCAGTGACCCCTCGGTCCCTGCCCACCTGGGCTCCACTCTGGATCGTCAGGTTCCGACCAGCGGATCAATTCCAGCACTTCTCGCAAATTGAAATCATCGGAGGCGACGAGCCCGGCCTTCAACATCGGCTGCAATAGCGCGTGGCACTCGTCGGCCTTCCAGCCGTAGTCAGCCGCAGCGACTTCTCGCAGCATGGCGTCGTCGACACTCTCTTGAAACAGGGGCGTGAGCGCACCCTCGCCGGGATGCAAGGGCGCCAGCAGTTGCTCCGTCATGAATTCCG
>JAOAPT010000546.1 GCA_025463045.1 Candidatus Solibacter sp. | reverse complement strand
GTCACCGTCACATTCAGTCCGACAACCGCGCCGTCGAATGCCGTCTGGAAGAGTGTCAGATTGCGATCCCTTACGTTCACCGGCGCGGCCGTCTTCGTTGCCATGTAATTCTGTTTGGCTGTCACCGTGACGCCTTTGCGCGTGGAACTGAGCCGCAGCTTGTGTGCCTTGCCGTCCCACCCCGCGCCCGGCGGAGCGTACTGCAAGCGGTACGAGGAACGCGACACTTCGATCGCGTCGGGAATCGCACGCTCGATATCGCCGCCCGCGTATAACTTGCCTCCCGTCGAATCCACTAACTGCTGGAGCGTGTTGTTACTCTCGACATCGGCGGCGGCGGATTGCATGGCGATCGGGCTCACCGCCACATTCGCCAGATCCAGCTTGTCCGTTACCTGCCCCAATATCGAGCGGCAATCCCATCTCTGTCCTCCCTCGACATCGAGGGTGCACGGCACGCCGAACGTGATCCATAGGATGTTCTTTCGTCCCGGCATGCCCGCCATGCGCCCTGCCAGCATCGCAAGTGCTTCGTAGGTCTTCTGCACTCGCAGCACAACATCGCGCGCCAGTTGCGGACGCACCGTGACCGGACCGATTGCCTTGTCCAACATCGCTGCCGCCTCGCGCGTCCAGGTCGCGGCGGCGGCCGTCGCTTCCGCCTGCGTCACGGGCAGCGGGCGCACCGGGGCCAGGTCGCCTTCCACATTCAGCAGATATATGTATACCGATTCGCTGGTCCCCGCTTTCTCGAGTGCCCGCACAATCTGGTCGATCGCCGGCTTCCGGTTCGCCAGGCTGAGGTTGAGAAGGTCGAAGAGAATTACTTGTACGCGAGTGAGCGCGGGCGCCGGACGGTTCGAAATCTCGCGCGCCGCTGCCGGCGAGCGCAACGACTCATTGCGAAAGGCGGCAATCGCCGCGGTCTTTCCCTGATCGGTGATCTGGATCTCCGCCGCGGTCAAATCGGTGACCGCCTTGCCATCCGCATCGGTAGCCGCGAAGTTCACCGTGACCAGCCGCTGCGCGAAGCCGGCGCTAGTGGCCAGCACTAGGCCCGCTACAAAAGTAAGTCGTCTCATTCCCCTGCATTCTTTCATGTCTCACTTACTTTCGGAAGCCGCCTCCACAGTTTGTACGCTCCCACTCCCGCAGCCAGCGTCAACACGCCGAAGCCTGCATAATTCCAGCCCGACGTTAGAAAAATGTAACTCCACCCGGCGAACGCAATCACGCTCGGCAAAGGATACAGCCACGCCCGGAACGGCCGCTCAATGTCGCTCCGGTGCTTGCGCAGAAAGTGCAGCGCAAAGATCTGCCCGATGAACTGTATCAGGATCCGCGACGTCAAAAGCGCCGAGATCACCGCGTCCAAATTGAACAGCGAGGCCGCGATCGACAACGCCCCCATCACCAGCAGCGCGATGTGCGGAAATTTTCCGCTCGGATGCAGCCGCGCGAACACTGGAAAGAAGTCCCCATCGATCGCCGCCGCGTATGGAATCCGGCTGTACCCCAACAGCAGCGCGAACACCGACGCGAATGCCGTCCACAACACCAGCACGGTGACCACTCCGGCCGCACGCGTCCCGTAGAGCTTCTCGATGAACTGCGCCGCGATGAACTTCGAGCTCATCGCCTCCCGCCACGGCACCACCGCGATGATACTCAGATTCATCAGCGCGTAAATCGCGGCCACCGCCAGCACGGAATATAAAATCGAGCGCGGGATCACCCGCTCCGGCTGACGTACTTCTCCGCCTACGTAGCAGATGTCGTAATACCCCATGAAGTCGTACATCGCGATCAGCATCGCCGAGCCCAGTCCCGCCAGAAATCCGCGCGAGAACGTGAATGCACCTGGCGGAAAATCGAAGACCACGCGCGCATCGAAGTTCATCAGGCCCGCCGCGATGATCCACACCACCGTCGCCAGCATCCCGATCCACAGCACGATCGTCAATCGCGCCACCGCCGTGATCCGCCGGTAGAGCAGCGCGACCACGACGATGCCGACCGCCAGGCTCACCAGCCGCGTCTCCACCGCCCCCATCCCGCGCCAGAAATATCCCACGTACTGCGCGAACCCGATGTACCCCGACGCGATTTCCAGAGGCCCGCTGATGATGAATTGCCAGATGAACAGAAACGGCAATATCCCGCCGAGCCGCGTATTGCGAAACCCCTCGCGCAGGTAAAGGTACGTGCCCCCCGTACCGGGCATCGCCGCAGCGAGTTCACTCCACACCAGCCCATCGCACAGCGCCAGCCCCGCGCCGAGGAGCCAGCCGAGCATGCACTGCGGCCCGCCCATCGACGCGATGATCAGCGGGATCGTGATGAACGGCCCCACCCCCACCATGTTGCTCATGTTGAGGGCAGTCGCCTGCACCAGACCAAACCCTCGCACCAGCGCGTCTTTTTCGGCCATCGGCAGTCCGCTCCCGGACGGAAGGCAAGCTAACCGCTATTTGACACCGACAACCATTGAATCGGGCCCGACCAGCGCTTCCACCCGCGTCTCTCGAAAGCCGGCGTTCTTCATCCACCCGCTGCAATCCGCGCCCGAGTAGTCGAAGCCGTCCTGGGTCTCGATCAGCATATTGAGACTCATCAGCAGGCCGAACGCGTTCTGACGCCGCTCGTCATCGATGATCGCCTCGTACACGATCAGCGCGCCGCCTTCCGGCAAGGCCTCATACGCTTTGCGGATCAGCATCTCTTTCACTTCGAGATTCCAATCGTGCAGGATGTGGCCCATGGTGATCACGTCCACCTTCGGGAATGGATCTTTGAAAAAATCACCGGGCTGAAAGCGCAGCCGAGCGGCAAGACCGTTTTCCTCCGCATACTCTTCGAAGATGGGAGCTATCTCCGGCAGGTCGAAGCCGACCCCTTGCAGATGAGTATTGTGGAGTGAGATCTGTACCGCGAGATCGCCTTGCGCCGTGCCAATGTCAGCGAATGTGTGGTAGTTCGTCCATGGGAACTGGCGCGCGATTGTTGCGTTTGCGCCCCGGCTGAGTCCGGTCATGGCTCGCAGGAATTCCTTCAGCCGCGCCGGTTCGGCATACAGGGCTTCGAACAACGAGAGGGAACCGTCACGAGCTTCGTTTTGCGGGTGCCCCGTTCGCAGCGCCTCTGTCAGGTGCGACCAGAACGGGTACAAACGACGGTTACACATCTCGAGCATGCCTCCCATATAGGTCGGCTTCCGCTTGTCCAGATATAAATCTGTCGCGGGTGTATTTCGATAGATGTCGCCGTCACGCTCCAGAAAGCCGGTGGCTACCAACGCATCGAAGAAATCGCGAGCCGATCGCGGATGCAATCCGAGTCTGCCCTGCAACTCCGTGCGCGGCAAAGGATGCTTCGCCAGTTCAGTGAAGATCTCCAGTTCAACGGCGCTCAGCAGCACCTTACAAGCCCAAAAGCTGAATCCAACCTGAAGGATATGATCCGGCGTGGGTGATACCGTTTGCGAGGTGGTGGACATAATTTCTCCGCCCCATTATTGCAAAGGACGGTCCCACCGGCAGCTACTTCTTCAACCACGCAATCAATCCGGCGGGGTCGTCCGAGATGATGCCGTCAACGCCCGCAGCCTTCAACTTCGCCCAGTCCTCCGGTTTGTTGGCGGTCCACGGGAGCACCTGCAGTCCCGCGGCATGTGCGGCCTTCACCTGTTCGGGAGTTACCAGACGGTAGTCGGGCGACACGATCTGCCCGCCCGCCTCTTTGGCGATCTCCACGAAATCGCGCGGAGCGCCGCTGTACAACGCCGACAACCGAATCTCCGGCGCGAGCTTCTTCATCTCGTGCAGGGTGCGGAAGTCAAAGCTCTGCAGCACGACGCGCGATTCCAGGTGATGCTTGCGAATCGCCGCCAGCACGAGGCGCGCGAACTCCACCGGCGGCGGTGAGACCTCAGGCCGCTGGAGAAAACTCTTCGTCTCGATATTGAAGAGGAACTTGCCCTTCGGCGCCAGCGCGAAGACCTCGTCGAGCGTCGGCATTTTCGTGCCCGGCACGGTCTGCTGCGTTGCGAACAGCGGATTCCTCTGCGCGCCGCAATCCCATTGCCGCACTTCGGCGAGCGTCAACGAATGAATCGCGACCTTGTCCCGTGGACCCGTGCACACGGGCGCGCGCAGTTCCGGATCGTGCGACACCACGATCACGCCGTCCTTCGTCACGGCCATGTCCAACTCGAGAGCGTCGACGCCCTGTGCGATCGCGTACTCAAAAGCCGGAAGCGTATTCTCCGGCCGCATCGCGCGCGCTCCGCGATGTCCGTGCACCTGAATCGTCTGTCCCCAAGCGGCGGTCATCAGCATTCCAAATGTTACAAGCAGTCTCATCCCGGCCCAGTTTACATCCACCTTCTTACAGTGATATGACATACCCATGGCATGCCCGCTTGTCTTCGAATGTTCACTCATCTGCAATCCAGATTTAGCACGCGGCGGCTATTCTGTCTGCACGATGAAGCTATTTTTCGCCACAGCACTGTTCACCGTCGCGCCCCTTCTGGCGCAGTTCGACACCGCCGAGGTCCTGGGCACGGTCCGCGACCGCTCGGGCTCCGTAGTCGCCAAGGCCGCGATCGTTCTCACCAACCAAGGAACCGGAATCGAGGCGCGCACAGTGACCAGCGAGGAAGGCCAGTACACCATCTCGAACGTGAAGATCGGCGTCTACACCGTCACCGCCGAGGCACCTGGTTTTTCCAAAGGCGTCGCCAAGGATGTCACGGTGAACGTGAATGCGCGGCAGCGCGTCGACCTCGTCCTGCAGGTGGGCGCCGTGACGGAATCCGTCGAGGTTACCGCGGCCGCGGCGGTGCTCGAGACCGACTCCAGTTCGCGCAATCAGTTGATCAACACGCAAGGAGTCGTCGAACTGCCGCTCAACGGACGCGCCTACTCCGACCTCGCGCTGCTCACGACGGGCGTGCTCAAAGCCCCGTCGTACAGCGGCGGACGCGAGGGCGCATTCATCGTCAATGGACTGCGCAGCACGTACAACAACTATTTGCTCGATGGCGTCGATAACAACGCATACGGCACCAGCAATCAGGGCTTCGCCAACCAGGTCGCGCAGCCCTCGCCCGACGCCGTCGCGGAATTCAAGGTGATCACCAACAATTACAGCGCCGAGTACGGACGCTCCGGCGGCGCTACCATCGACGTGGCCATGCGCAGCGGCACCAACAAGCTGCACGGCACGCTTTACGAATTCCTGCGCAACACCAATCTCAACGCCGTAGGCTACATCTTCGGCTCGCGGCCTTCCACCTTTATCAAGCCGACCCTGCAGCAGAACCAGTTCGGTTTCACTGCGGGCGGCCCGGTGATCAAGAACCGCGTCTTCTTCTTCGGCGATTACGAAGGCTTCCGTTCGCTGGCGCGCACGAACACGTTCTCCAGCATTCCTTCGCTCAACGACCGGCTCGGCATTCTTCCAGTTGCGGTCACGAATCCGCAGACGGGCGCGATTTATCCCGCCAATACGCCGATCCCAGCCAGCGCGACCAGCGCGTTCGCACGCAAGGTGCTCGCCGACCTGCCCGCGCTCACGCTGCCGGGCAACACCGTTCGCTCCAACAATCTCCAACTGCTCGCGCTCAGCCGCACCTACACCGATAAGTTCGACGCCAAGATGGACGGCCAGATCAACGACCGGATGAGCGGCTTCCTCCGCATCAGTCAGCGCAAGCTAAACAACTTCAACCAGCCGGGGATTAGCGGACCTTCGGGCGGCGGCGGCAACGGCTTCATCCGCGCGCTCAATCAACAGGCCACCGCCGCATATACGTGGACGGTGAATAGCAGCTCGATCCTCGAAGGCCGCTTCGCCGTCAGCCGCACCGACGCGGGCAAGACTCCGCCGTACATCGGCGGCGCCAGCATGCTCGATCTCTATGGCATCGCGGGACTGCCCACCGCGAGCGAACTGACCGGCGGATTGACGCCGCAATCGCTCTCCGGCTTCACCCAACTCGGACGACAGGCGACCAATCCGCAATTCCAAAATCCCCTGAGCTTCAATTACAAGCTGAACTTCACGAAGAACATGGGGCGGCATGCGCTGAAGACGGGGTTCGAGTACGTCGTGATCCGCACCCAGGTGCTCGACGTAAATCCGTTGTATGGCCTGGACTCTTACGCGGGCGGTTTCAGCAGGCCGGCCGGCGGTCCCGCCGACGCCGCGAGTTATTCGATCGCCGACTTTCTGTTCGGCTTGCGCAGCGCCTATCAGTTGGCCACGAACGCGGTCGGCAACTACCGGCAGCACGAATACTTCGCTTACGTGCAGGACGATTTCCGCGTCAACCACACGCTCACGCTCAACCTCGGCATGCGTTGGGAATACGCCACGCCGCGCTGGGATCGCGATAACAATATGTCGAATTACGATCCAGTCACGAACAGCATGTTCAAGGCGAAGAGCGGGTCGATTTACGACCGCGCGCTGATCGATCCGGACCGCAAGAATTTCGCACCGCGCGTTGGCTTCGCTTGGAGCGCGATGCCCAACCTCGTGCTGCGCGGCGGCTATGGCATCGGCTACGTGCACCAGAATCGCGTCGGCTCGGGCGACCTGCTGGGCATCAACGGACCGCAGGTCGTCATCGCAACGGTCAATCAGAGCAACCCGCTCGACCCGAGCTTTCGCACTACGCAACAGGGCTATGCGGCCGGGCTGACTTCACCTTCCAATTTCAACCCCGTTCTGGCCAACGTGCTCTACATGCCGCGCAATCTCAAAACGCCGTATGTGCAGAGCTGGTTCTTCAGCGTGCAGCGCAAGCTGGCGCTCGATACCGTGCTCGACGTTGCGTACGTGGGCAATCATTCGGTCGCCACGCCGATCATGGCGGACTACAACGCGGCCTTCCCGCAACCCACTGCGACGTCGAATCTTTCGCTGCAGGCGCGCCGTCCGAACCAGGCTTTCGGTCCGATCACGTGGTACGATCCGGCCGGATTCTCGAGCTATAACGCGCTGCAGGTGAAGCTCGAACGCCGCTTCACAAAGGGGCTGCAATTCCTCAATTCGTTCACGTGGGGGAAGGCGATCGACAACGGCACGCAGGCGCTCGATGGCAGCAACGGCAATCAGGCGAGCCCGCAGGACGTGCGCAATCTTCGCGCGGAACGCGGCATCTCCAACTACGATCAGAAGTTCAACGACGTCCTCAGCCTGATCTACGAAGTGCCGGTCGGACGCAATCGCAAGTTCCTCGGCAACGTGCCCGGCGCGGTGGATCAGGTGCTCGGCGGCTGGCAGTTCAGTGTGATCAACACGGCGCTCTCGGCGCAGCCGATCAATCTGCGCGCGTGGAACGGGTCGGTGCCGGCGGCCTTCCAGACCAATGGCAATCTCGCCGAGTGGCGCGGCGGCGAAGCGTTCCGCCCCAACGTCAGCGGCCCGGTGTTGGCCGACGAAAGCGTGCGCACCGTGGACAACTATTTCAATAAGGACACCGTGTCGCTCCCCACCGACCCGAGCCATCCGTTCGGCAATGCGGGCCGCAATATCGCGCGTGCCACGGCGATGAATCAGCTCGATCTCGGACTGTTCAAGAACTTCAGTCTGCCGCGGGAAAGCATGCGCCTGCAATTCCGCTCCGAGATGTTCAACGCGCTGAATCACACGAACTTCACGGCCGCGAACGGCGATCGCGCGAGCGCCAGCTTCGGCACGATCCGCGGCACCTATCCCGCGCGTCAAATTCAGTTCGCTCTGAAGCTGATGTTCTGATGCGTTCGGCAGCGCGGGCCGCAATATCGCGCGCGCCACAGCGATGAATCAGCTCGATCTCGGACTGTTCTGCAATTCCGCTCCGAGATGTTCAACGCACTGAATCACACAAACTTCACGGCCGCGAACGGCGATCGCGCGAGCGCCAGCTTCGGCACGATCCGCGGCACCTATCCCGCGCGTCAAATTCAGTTTTCTCTGAAGCTGACGTTCTGATGCGAGAATGTCCTTACGGTGAAGAGGACATTTCAGCTAACAATACTCGCGGCGGCGGCGTTCGCGCAGGATCACACGACTTGGCGCGATTATGGGGGCGCGGCGGACTCCGCACAGTTTTCGGCTTTGAAGCAGATCACGCGCGCCAATGTGAATCAACTGGAGATCGCGTGGACCTACGCGACGGGCGACGATCGCAAGTACGCGTTCAATCCACTGGTGGCCGATGGATTGATTTACGTGCTCGCGAAGAATAACTCGATCGTCGCGCTGGATGCGGCGAGTGGGAAAGAGGTGTGGACGCACTCGCCGGACGCGCCGACGACGATCATCACGAGCCGCGGATTGAACTACTGGGAGAGTAAGGATCGGCGCGACCGGCGGCTGTTGTTCTGCGCGAATCACTCGCTGCGCGCGATCGATGCACGCACCGGAACGGCGATCGCGAGCTTCGGCGTGAACGGGCGCGTGGATTTGAAGGAAGGGCTCGGGCGAGTTGCGAAAGAGATCACGCTGGTGCAATCGACCACGCCCGGGCGGGTGTTCGAGGACCTGCTGATTTTGGGCTCGGCGACAAATCAGGGGTACGGCTCGGCGCCCGGCGATCTGCGGGCGTTCGATGTGCGCACGGGGAAAGTCGCGTGGACGTTCCACACGATTCCGCATCCGGGCGAGTTCGGTTATGAGACGTGGCCGGCCGATGCGTGGAAAACAGTCGGCGGCGCGAATGTTTGGGGCGAGATGTCGGTGGACGAAAAGCGCGGCATCGTCTACGCGCCGACTGCGAGCGCGAAGTACAACTTCTACGGCGCGGATCGCAAGGGCGCGGACCTGTTCGCGGATTGCCTGCTGGCGCTAGACGCGCGGACCGGCAAGCGGCTGTGGCACTTCCAGATGGTGCACCACGATATCTGGGATTACGACGATGCGACAGCGCCGAAGCTGCTCACCGTGCGGCACGAAGGGAAGATGGTGGACGCGGTCGCGCAGGTCAGTAAGCAGGGCTTCGTGTGGGTGTTCGATCGGGTGACGGGCAATCCGCTGTGGCCGATCGAAGAACGTCCGGTGCCGAAGACCGAGATGCCGAACGAGCAGACGTGGCCGACGCAGCCGTTTCCGACGAAGCCGCCGCCGTTCGCGCGGCAGAAGTTCACGGCGGACGATCTGAGTCCGTACCTGACGGCCGCCGAGCGCGCGAAGTTTCGCGATCAGATTTTGAGTGCGCGGAATGAAGGTCTGTTCACGCCGCCGGGAGTGCGGCCCACGATCCAGATGCCGGGGAATAATGGCGGAGCGAATTGGGGCGGCGCGGCGATCGATCCAACGAAGGGACGGCTCTACGTGGTGTCGAAGGATCTGCCGGCGATGTTGAAGCTCGAGGCGGATGCGGCGGGACGCGATCGATACACAAGCGGGTTCGGGTTCATGCTGGCGGAGAGCGGGCTTTCGGCGATCAAGCCGCCGTGGTCGACACTCACTTCGTACGACTTGAATGCGGGAACGATCGAGTGGCAGATTCCGCTGGGCGATGTGCCAGAGCTGGCGGCGAAGGGAATCCGGAATACGGGCTCGCATTATCCGAAAGTGGGCCCGGTGGTGACGGCGGGCGGATTGATTTTCACGGGCACGCGCGATCGCGAGGTGCGGGTTCTCGATGCCGACACTGGAAAGCTCGTATGGGAAAAGCAGGTGGACGCGGCACTCGAAGGTATGCCGGCGGTGTACGAGGCGGGCGGGCGGCAGTTCGTGGTGTTCTGCGCGTCGGCCCAGGTGGGACTGATTCCGGCGACGCAGGGCAAGGTGTCGGGCTCCTACGTCGCCTTCGCGCTGAAGAAGTAGTTAGTTGAGCTCCTTGATATAGATGTTCCGAAAGCGGATCTCGGAACCGTGAGTCTGCAACTCGATCGCGCCGCGGGGGACGAGCGGGAGCGCGCGGTCGTAGTAATTGTCGAGCACCTGATTGTCGACGGTGAGTTTGTCATTGAGCCAGACGCTGACCTTCGAGCCGACCATTTTGATGTGGAAGGTATTCCACGAGCCGACGGGGTTATCGGCCTTGACGAGCGGCCACTTGCCGGGGTTATCGGCGTTGTTGTTCCAGAGGGCGCCGGAGCCTTTGGGAGCGCCGTTTTTGACCTCGCGCGGGTTGTCGACATCCCAGATCTGGACTTGCGGATAGCTGCGGAGATAGACGCCGGAATCGCCGTTGTGATTGACCATCAGCCAATCGACATACATTTCGAAATCGCCGTAGCTTTTTGCGGTGGCGAGGTGGACGCTTTTTCCGTCCGACACGATCTCGCCTTTGGCGGTATCGACGCTCCAATGGAGGTCGCGCTCGGAGTTCCACTGGGTTTGTTTGGCGGCGAGCTCGTCTTTCGAAAGCAGGGCTTCGGCGTGCGGGCTGTAGGTTCCCTGTCGACCGCGCCATCCGGCGAGATCCTTGCCGTTGAAGAGGGCGTTGAAGCCGGGGGGCGGCGTATTGAGCGGACGGTCTTGAGCGAAGACGGGGGCCAGGGCGGCGGTCAACAGAATTACGAAACGCATCATGAGGCTATGGTCCGTCACGCGAAAGGGGCTTGGCAAGAGGCACGGGAACAAAAGTACCGTAAACCGAGTGGCGTTTTGTTGATAACGCTAAACTTGCAAGCTGGAGACGGGAACTTTTGTTCCGTTAGCGGTAACGAATCCCGACTCCCGGGCCGTCTCACAGGACGACCGCTGGTTCGATTCTCTCATAGCGATTTCAAGGAAATGGGAGTTACGGAGACGCCTCATAGAGAGGAAGCGGCCTGCAATCATCGATATGCGCTGACCAAAATAAACTTCATGTCTTGGTGAACGACTTTAGAGAATCCTTGCATAATCGACCACACTCTGCCGAAATTAACCAAGACTGAGTTGCAGCTCAATCGAGAGGTGGTCCTCATGCGCGGGTCGGACAGCGCTCGTTTTTCGCGGGGACAGGCCTGTGCTACGTTACTTCCACGTCGGGCCGACGGTGTCGGGGGTGAGGGTGTGGGGAGCAGGGCCGGCAGCGGCGGGATGGTTGTCTTCGACGCGATTCGGCTTGAAGTGGAACGCGTCGAGGGGCGG
>JAOAPT010000508.1 GCA_025463045.1 Candidatus Solibacter sp. | reverse complement strand
CCAGACGCCGCAAGGGGTCAGATCCAAGGTAAGAACCGTATGCAGTAGTTCCTGCAAGTACGGGTCTGTGCGGGGGGTGGCTGGTAACGGCCATCCCTACCGCGACGGTGGTCACGTGACCACCGCTCCGTAACCGTCGCGGCTCGGATCTGACGTCTCCAGCGCATCAGCTCGCTCCCCTGAAAATGACGCCCAAAAAAACGATGGTGCATTTTCATCCCTTGTTGTGCGAACGGGGCCATGAAGAACTCCGTTGAACAAAACACTTCAAAACCGAGCCGCGACCGTGAGGAAGCGGTGGTTGCCGAATTTTTCACAGCTCCCTCACCGTCGCGGCGCTGCTTGGCATCTCGGCGCATCTTGATCGCATCCGAGGCCCGCCCCCCGTTCATTGTGCGTTCATGCGGCGGCAGGCAAAATAGAAGAAGGTGCGCATCTTGTTAGTGGAGGACGAAACGCGAGTCGCGGGATTCCTGGCCAAGGGACTGCGTGAGCAGGCGTACGCCGTCGATGTCGCGGGCGATGGCGAGAGCGCGCTCTATCAAGCCGCCGTCAATCATTACGACCTGGTGATTCTCGACGTGATGCTGCCTTTGAAGAATGGCCACGCGGTCTGCCGCGAGTTGCGCCAGGGCGGCTTTCGCGCCCCGATCCTGATGTTGACGGCGCGCGATTCGATCGACGACCGCGTGGCGGGGCTCGATTCCGGTGCGGACGATTACCTGGTGAAGCCGTTCGATTTCAAGGAGCTGCTCGCGCGGCTCCGTGCACTATCGCGGCGCTCGGGCGATCCGCGGCCGGCGGCGCTGACGATCGCCGATTTAACAGTGAATACGGCGAGCCACGGCGTAACGCGCGGCGGAAGACCGATCAGCTTGACGGCGAAGGAGTATGCGCTGCTCGAGTTTCTCGTGCTGAATCAGGGCCGCGTGGTGGGGCGGGAGGCAATCGCGCAACACGTGTGGGAGGAGAGTTTCGACGCGTTTACGAACGTGATCGATGTGTACATCAAACGGTTGCGCGCCAAACTGGAGGGTCCGGGAGCAGCGCGCCTGATTCACACGCGGCGCGGGGAAGGCTACCTTCTGAGCGAGCAACCGGAGGCGGGCGATGCGGCTTAGGACACTGCGGGCGCGGCTAACGGCGTACTACCTGGTGTTCTTTTCGCTGCTCTTTGTGCTGTTCAGCATCTTCTTGTATGGACAGCTTTCGCGGTCGCTGGTCGCGCGGATGGACGAGACGATCTCGGCCGAGGCGGACACCGCGGCGGGCCTGTTCCCCGACGAGTTCCAGGAGATGAAAGGCGATGCCGACCGGGCGGCGCGCGAGGTGGTAAGCGAGATGAAGCTGCACGGCGACCGGATCGCGATTCGCGAAGGCGGCCGCGTGCTGGCGTCGACCGATCCGGGGGCGCCCCCCGCGGGTGCGCGGAGAACGTCGCGCACGGCGATGGCGGGCGTCCGCGCCTACCAGATCGAGATCTGGTCGCCGCTCGATTCGGTCGAGGCGGAACTCGCAGTGGTGCGGCGTTTGATCTTCATCGGCCTGCCGCTGCTGCTCGCGGTCGCGGGAGTCGGGGGCTATCTGCTGGCACGGCGCACGCTGCATCCGCTCGGCTCGATGGCCGAACAGGCCCACCGGATCACCGGCAGCACGTTGGACGCGCGGATCGCGGTGGAGCAGACGGCGGAAGAGGTCGCGGTACTGGCGACTTCGTTTAACGAACTGCTGTCGCGGCTCGATCAATCGTTCGATTCGATGCGGCGCTTCGTCGCCGACGCATCGCACGAATTGCGCACGCCGATCTCGGTGATCCGCGGGGAGGCAGACGTGGCGCTGTCGCAGGAACGCGGGAGCGCCGAGTATCGCGAGTCGCTCGGGATCGTGCTGGACGAATCGCGGCGGCTGTCGCGCCTGGTGGACGATCTGCTGAATCTGGCGCGCGCCGACGCAGGGCACGTGAGGCTGCAGACGCACGATTTCTATTTGAACGAGCTGGTCGCGGAGTGCTGCCGGTCGGTGCAGGGACTGGCCAATACGAAGCGGCTCATTCTGGAATGCCGGGCGGGCGGCGATCTGCAATTCACGGGCGATGAGCAATTGCTGCGGCGCGCGGTGATCAATCTGCTGGATAACGCGATCCGCTACACGCCCGCGGGCGGGAAGGTGACGGCGACGCTCGAGGCCGCGGACGAGGGCGTGGCGCTCCGGGTGACGGACACGGGCGTCGGCATCGCGGCGGGCGATGCGGGCCGCGTGTTCGAACGCTTCTATCGCGCGGGCGAAGCGCGGTCGCGGCAGGATGGTGGGTTCGGCCTGGGACTGGCGATCGTCAAGTGGATCGCGGAATCGCATCATGGCGCGGTGGAATGCGCGAGTTCGGTCGGCGCGGGGAGTTGCTTCACAGTGCGGCTGCCCCGGTGAACGAGATTGGAATCAGTCAAACGGAGTTACGCGGTCTACTGTTCCCACTAACACCGCTGGTGCAAGGACGGCGCGCGAACTTATACTCTGTTGAAACAATCCTCTGCTAACCTCTAACCAGCGCATTACTTTTCCGCAGGGGGTCCTATGTCCAGAGTAACTGTCCTTTTCCTACTTACCTTGGCCGCCCGGAGTGTGAACGCACAGTCGGTGGCCGGATTAGGTGCAATTTCAGGCACCGTGCACGACGCAAGCGGCGCCTCCATCGCCGGCGCGCAGGTTGTGATTTCGAACGAAACCAACGGGGTCAGGCGAACCCTCACCACCAACGAAGCCGGCGTATTTACCGCCCCATCTTTGCAGCCGGCCGCGGGATACACGGTCACAATCACAAAGCCCGGGTTCGCCACATACACCGCGAAGGACATTCAGGTGGCGGTGGGACGCGACGTCAACCTGGATGTAACACTCAGCATTGCGACGGGGAGCACGCAGGTCGATGTGACCGCCGACCCTCCGGTCGTCGATTCCACGCGAACCGACGTTTCGCAGGTGGTGAATGAGAGGCAGATTCAGGACCTTCCGATCAACGGACGTCGCGTGGACTCGTTCGTCCTCCTGGCCCCGGCCGTCGTTCCGGACGGAACATTTGGTCTCCTCTCGTTCCGTGGCATCGCGGGCGGTAATAACTTTCTTACGGATGGTAACGATACTACCCAAACGTATTACAACGAAAACGCGGGGAGGACGCGCATTCAGTCCCAAATCGCACAGGACGCCGTCCAGGAGTTTCAGGTGGTGTCGGATAACTTCTCCGCCGAGTTTGGACAGGCGATGGGTGGGGTTGTGAACACCGTCACACGCAGCGGAAGCAATACCCTTCACGGCACGGCCTATTGGTTCTTCCGAAATCAGGATTTCAATGCGCGCGATCCGTTCGCCACCATCAATCCGCAGGAGACCCGCCACCAGTTCGGCGCCAGCATTGGCGGTGACATCGTCAAAGACAAACTCTTCTATTTTTTCAACTATGAGGGCGTGCGGCGCGACTTCCCGCTGTTGGCGTCGATTACGGCTCCGGGAAATCCGCTGTTCAGCACAACCGGGCAGCTCCTGCCGAATGTCTGCGGCGCACCGGCGACACCCGAGCAATGCCAGGCAGCCGTCGCTTTCCTGGGCCGGCAATTTCAGACAGTGCCCCGCACCGTGAACCAGAATCTCGGATTCGGCAAGATCGATTGGCGGCCGTCGGAACGCCATGCATTCAGCGTCAGCATGAATCTGTTGCGCTGGATCTCGCCGAACGGATTGCAGACGCAGGCGGTACTGAACAACGCGAACGGCGTCGGCAACAATGTAAACTCCTCGGTTCGCGATAAGTACGGAAGGTTCACCTGGACTTACGTGGTCAGCCCTCAGGCGGTCAACGAATTTCGCTTTGGCTGGTTCCACGATCTTCAGTTCGACTATCCGAATCCCGCACTGGCGATTCCGGGAATCGGCTTCTTGGGAATTAACATCACGGGACAGACCAACCTCGGGACAGCGACCGACTATCCCCGCAAAAACCCGAGCGAGAATCGATATGAGTTCGCAGATACGCTCACCTGGACGAAGGGCAAACATACCGTGAAGGTAGGTTTCGATATCGAGCGCACCGAGGACTTCACGGATCTTCTGTTCAATCGAACCGGAACGTATCTTTTCCCTACCTTCTCCGCACTGGCGGCGGACCTCACCGGCAATACCGCGGGTAACAAGGACTGGTCCACTTACACGCAGACGATCGGTAACCCGGTCGTGGACTTCTATGTGTCGAACTATGCCGTTTTCGCGCAGGATTACTACAAAATCACACCCCGGCTGACTTTGAACCTCGGCGTCCGCTACGATTACACCGACCTTCCACAGCCGCCGCGTTCGAACTCCGATTACCCGGCCACCGGGCGAATTCCGACTTACAGCAAGGAAGTTGCGCCGCGCGTGGGAATCGCCTATGCCTTGGATCAGCAGAGCAACACCGTCGTGCGAGCCGGTTACGGAATCTTCTACGGGCGCTACCCCGGTGGGCTCATCAACACTCTGATTCTCGGCAACGGACTGATCCAGCAATCGATCACGCTAAACTCCAGTACGGCGAGCGATCGGGCCGCTGGTCCGGTCTTTCCGAATACGCTGCCGAGCGGCGGCAGTTACAGTCCGCCCGTCGGCTCCGTAAGCTTGAATCTGGCGTCTTCGAATTTCCGGTCGCCGTACACCGAACAGTGGACGGCCGCGGTAGAGCGCGCCATCGGCAAGAGTGTCTCGCTAACTGTGTCTTACATCGGCAGCCGCGGCGCGCGCCTCACTTCCGTCACCGACGTCAATATCGGTGCGCCCGGGCCGGTCGTCACGTATCGCATCAACGACGCTTCCGGCAATCAGGTGGGCTCGTATGCGACTCCGGTTTACGTCCGGCAGAATCGCGTCGATCCCCGGTACGCGCGAGTCAACGTGGTCGGCGCCGCGCTGAAGAGCTGGTACAACGGTCTCGCGGTCCAACTCAACAAGCGCCTCAGCCGCGAATTTACCGGTTCGCTGGCGTACACCTGGTCGCACGCGATCGATCAGGGACAGGGCAATGCCGGGACGCCGAACATCTTCGCCAGCGGCGGACCGCAAAGTTATCAGCCCGACAACTTCGGCGCGGATAAGGGCAGTTCCGCTCTGGACGTGCGGCACAGGCTGGTCGTCAACGGCGTGTGGCAGCCCACTCTGAGCCACGGCACGGGGGCCCTCTCGCGCTACGCGATAAACGGCTGGCAGCTTTCGATTCTGGGCACGTTTCAATCGTCGCCGCCTGCTACCCCGACCGTCCAGATCTCCTCGGCCCCCGTTCCCGCGCCGTTCTCGGCGGCCTTCACGGGAAGCCTCAACGGCTATACGGGCAGTGGTTTCGGAACCCGCGTCCCCTTCCTGCCGATCAGCAGCCTGAACATCGGGGACATCGAACGCGTGGACGCGCGCATCGCCAAACGCTTCGCGATCACGGATCGCTACGAGGGCATGTTCACCTTCGACGCGTTCAACGTGTTCAACCACACGTACTGCACTTCGGTTGCGACGCGCGCCTATACGGCGGCTGTGGTCGCAGGCATACCGACGTTGAACCCGGCGGCGGGGTTTGGAGCTTGCACCGCAACGCAGGGCTTCCCGGACGGTACGAACGCGCGCAGATTGCAACTGGGAGTGCGATTCGCCTGGTAGTCGGCGGTGAGCCATCACTGCACTTTCGGTGCGTCCGCGGCCGCGATCGCGCGATCCAGGAAGTCGGCAGCCCGTTCGAATCGCTCGTACGACATCATGTGAAGTCGCTCGATCTGCCAGTGCTGCGAATCCGGCCAATACCGGCGCCGCGACCAACCGGTACGCAGGTGGGCCTTGATCTCGGCATCGCCGCCCGTGAACCAGTCTAATTGCGCACGCCAGCGCGCCACAAGAGCCTGGGCGATTTCACCGACCGGATCCTCGCCGAGAGCGCCCTCCAGATCGTGAAACAGCTCGACCTTGGAGCGCCACTGCGCGGCTTTCTCTTCTTCGGGCAGGTTGGAGAGTTCGACCATCTTCGCCCAGGTTCGCGCGCTGAAGCAGCTCTTGCGGCTGGTGAGTTCCGCCCGGCGAATGAACGAGATCACCCGCGGCATCTGGAACTCGGCGGCCCGCTGTTTCATGGCCTCAGGCCAGTTCGCGCGATCCATCCAGGCCTCCGGCGAATCGGTCTGCACCTCGGGATTGCCGGAGCGCGCGCGGCGGGAAAGATCATAGCAGCGCTGCACGAGCGCCTGCGCTTCGTCGCCGGCGGCGTCGGAGTTCAGCAGCGCGCGAGCGTCGGTGTAGAGGTCGCGCCATTCGGCCGACGGGCCTTCTTCGTAATAGCGGCGATGCTGCTCCCACGCTTCGTCGCTGTAATATTTCTTCATTGCGGAGATGCTGGTTTGCATGTCGATAGCCTCGATGATGTTCTTTAATGTGGCGGGGTCGGCGGGGCCGCCGGAGTCGATCGCCTGCTCGGCCGCGCGCAATGCGCGGATCGCGCCCGAGCAACTCCTGACGGTCTTCGAGCGCCTGCCGCTGCATGCGCAAGGTGTATCGAAATTTGAGCGCCGGACGCGCCCTCGGTGTCCTCCTCGAATCCAACGCTGCCCTTGCCGCGCAAGTCCCCGCCGGCCTTTTCGTCGAAATGATGAAGTCCGGCATCTGGACCGACCGCAATAAATCCTGCTGGCTCCTCGACCCGATGTCCAAAGCGCGCGATCCCAAATTCCTCGCCCGCCCTTCGCGCCGAAGCCCACTCCTCCTGCGGCAAATCGATCCTCGCCCGCATCGCCGGCGCCCCCGAGTCCGAGGTCCCTGGACTCTCCTTCGCCCCCAGCGACGCTGTCATCGCCCTGCTAAATCGCTAACGCAAACCGCGAGCGCCAATCAGGGAGCGC
>JAOAPT010000494.1 GCA_025463045.1 Candidatus Solibacter sp. | reverse complement strand
ATCTGGCCAAGTTAATGGCCGATCTGGCGCAGGAGCCGAACGCCCGCCGGCGGCGGCAGCTTCTGCAGGCCGAACACGAGTTGTGGAAACCGGAGACAGTGACGCACCTGTATGACGAAGTGGTGCGTCTCCTTCACGTCGACGTGCAGCAGGCTGAGCGCATGGCGCGCGCCGCACTGTTGCTTTCGGAGCGGCTGAACGACGATGCCTCGCGCGCGGCATCGCAGCGCGCGCTCGCGCACATTTTCTACCGTAAGCGGAAATACGATACGTCGGTGGAGTTATACGACAGGGCGCTCGCGCTCTACGAAAAGCTGGGCGACGACCTGGAAGCGGGCCGCACGCTGAACAGCTCCCTGCAGAGCCTGATCTATCTCGGGCGATACGCCGACGCGATGGATGCGGCGGAGCGGGCGCGGACGATCTTCGAACGGCAGGGCGACCGGCTGCGCCTGGCGCGGCTGGACGCAAACATGGGCAACATCCTCTACCGGCAGGACCGGTTCGAGGAGGCGCTGGAACTTTACCGGCGAGCCTACTACGCGTTCCTCGAAATCGGCGAGCCGCAGGATGTGGCGATCTCGCTGAAGAACACGGCGACGTGCCAGATCAGCCTGAACGATTTTCGAGAGGCGCTGGCGACGTACGGGGAGGCTCGCGCGTATTGCGTGAAGCATGAGATGCCGCTATTGGTGGCGGTGGCCGATTACAACATCGCGTATCTGTACTACCTGCGCGGCGAGTACACGCGCTCGATCGAGCTCTACCGGGCGGCGCGCGAGGATTGCCAGAAGTTGGGCGATGCCTACCGGGAGGCGCTCTGCGATCTCGATCAATCGGAAATGTACCTGGAGTTGAACCTGAGCGAGGAAGGCGCGCACCTGGCGGGCCGCGCGCAGAAGGCGTTCCTGCAATTGGGAATGGGGTACGAGGCGGCGAAGGCGCAGACCAACCTGGCAATTTCGCTGACGCAGCACGGCAGCAGGGCGGTCGCGCTCGAACTGTTCCACGAGGCGCGAAAGCTCTTCGACCAAGAGAACAATCTCGCCTGGATCGCCACGATCGATCTCTACCAGGCGCTGGTGTACTACCAGGACGGGCGATTGGAAGACGCGCGCACATTGTGCGAACGCGCGCTGGAGTTTTTCGCGCCCTCGCCGCTGTTCACGAAGAGCGTGTTGTGCCAGCTGCTGCTGGCGCGGATCCATCTGGATCTGGGGGAGCGCGAGCACGCGAAGCAGGTCTGCCAGACTGCGCTGGCGCGCCTGGAGCAGGCGGAGACTCCGGCACTGAGCTACCAGGCGTGGTATGTGCTCGGCATGATCGAAGAGGCATTGGGAGACCCCGACGCGGCGCACCAGGCGTATCTGAAGGCGCACCATCACCTGGAGAATCTGCGCAGCCACCTGAAGGCGGAGGAGATGAAGATCGCCTTCCTCAAGGACAAGCTGGAGGTCTACGAGGCGCTGGTGCGGATGTGCCTGACGCGCGGCGATGCGGAGGAGACGGCGTTCGGATACATCGAAGAAGCGAAGTCGCGCAGCCTGGCCGACCTGATCGCGTTCCGCTCGCAGGGGCTGCCGGCCTCGCGCAAGACGGAGCGCGCGATGGTGGACCAGGTGAACACGCTGCGCGGCGAGCTCAACTGGTACAGCCGGACGATTCAATTGCTGGAAGGGCGCGCGGCGAACCTGATGGGGCCGCAACTAGTCAAGCTGCGGCGCGCGGCACGCGAATGCGAGCAGAGGCTGGTGGAGGCGCTGGCCAGCGTGCGGCTCGAAGACGCGGAATACGCCAACCTGCAGACGGCCGGGTCGATTCCGCTGGAGGCGATCCGCGCGTCGCTGCCGGAGAACGCGCTGCTGATCGAATACTACCGGGTGGGCGACGTCTTCCACGTCTGCCTGGTGGCGCGGGACCGGCTGAAGATTTTGCCCGTCGGGTCGGCCACGCGGCTGCGGCGGGTGCTGCAGCTGCTGCGTTTCCAGCTCTCGAAATTCCGCCTGGGTCCAGAGTACGTCAGCACGTTCCACGAGCAGCTGTTGGATGCGACGAATGCGCACCTGCAGGAGTTCTACGAGCAGCTGATCGCGCCGATCGAGGCGGAGATTGGCGGGGCGGAGCACCTGATCATCGCGCCGCACGATTTTCTGCACTACCTGCCGTTCCACGCGCTGCTCGATCGGGACCTGGTCGCGCTGGGCGAGAGGTTTTCGATTTCGTACACGCCGAGTGCGAGCGTGTATCACCTTTGCGCCACGAAGGAGGCGACGACTTCCGGGCGTTCGCTGATCCTCGGAGTTCCCGATCCGCAGGCGCCGCAGATCGAGGACGAAGTGCGGGCCATAGCGAAGGTGCTGCCGGGAAGCGAGGTCTACGTCGGCAGCGCGGCGACCGACGCGATCCTGCGGGAGAGAGGCGCGGACAGCCGGTTCATCCATATCGCGACGCATGGGTGCTTCCGGCAGGATAACCCGATGTTCAGCTCGATCGGGTTGGGCAATGTGCACCTGAATCTCTTCGACCTCTATCAGCTCAATCTGCCGTGCGAGCTGATTACGTTGAGCGGCTGCGGCACGGGTCTGAACGTGGTCGTGGGCGGCGACGAATTGCTGGGACTGGTGCGCGGATTGTTGTACGCGGGTACGCAGGGGGTGCTGGTCACTCTGTGGGATGTGAACGACCAGAGCACGGCGGAGTTCATGGAGCTGTTTTATCGCGCCTTGAAATCTAATGTGAATAAAGCACAGGCCGTGCAGCAGGCAATGGCGGAAATCCGGCGACGATACCGGCACCCGTATTACTGGGCGCCCTTCGTATTAGTCGGAAAGTACTTATAAGGCATTGTCCCTAGAGTAAACCCCTCCCTTACCCCGAGTTCCCTTGGACAGCTTGCGGGTATTACCGGGGTAACGCTTACAATTATGGGGTACTGGTAATGCTAACCGCGGCCATTTCTCAAAAAAACGTGGTCACCCTATATCGTTCGGAATACCGGCATACCCCTGTGTATAGAACGGGACACAATGACTGGACTTCCGAAAGTGACCCAAAGCGGAGTGGTGGAGACAATATGAAGCATTACGCGATTGACCAATGGGTGGATTTCACGAGGGGGGTTGTTGCGGGCGACGAAGCCGCACAAATGCTCGCGCACTTGCGCAGCGGTTGCGCGGATTGCGGCCGGCTCTCCGCGTTCACCTCGAAGTTATCCAGCATCTGCGTTGGATTGAACTCCGCACCGGTTCCGGAGTCATCTCTTCGTTTGGCACGCGCGATCTTCCCGGTTCGGATGCAGGATCGTCCGAAGCGCGGAACCCGCCTGCCCGTGGAGATGATCTTCGACAGCTTTCTGGTTCCCTCGGCGGTTGGCCTGCGCTCTACCTGGCAGGTTGGCTGGCAGGGTCTCTACCGGGCAGGCGACTGCTCGGTGGATCTGCGCATCGAGCCGGCACTGAAGTCATCGCGCGCCGCGGTGATCGGTCAAATTACCAATCATGTCTCGCCCGCCGTCGAAATGGGGAATCTGCCGGTGAGCTTACGCTCCGGTAAACAGGTGGTCGCCGAAACGATGAGCAATCGTTTCGGCGAGTTCCAAATGGAGTACGACCAACAGACGCAGCTCAAGCTTTGTATCTTGTTGCGTGATTCAAAGAGCATTCAAGTGCCGCTGAAGAAGTTCACGTCGGATCAACCGGCCGCTAAGAGCCGGACCACGGTTCGCAAGCGCTCTGAGGAGCAGTAAGTAGCATCCAAAAGGGAAACTCACATGTCACGCAGACTCCATATCTCGGTGCGCGTCTTACTGCTAATCGCACTATTCGCAATTGGGGCGTTCGCAGAGGATCGCTACGTTGTGAAAATTCTCGGCGATGCGAATGCGGTTGCCAAGCGTCACGGGCTGACACTGGTCAAGTCGCTGGGCGGCAGCGCCGCGGGCACGCACGTATTCTCGTCGAAGGGCATCGATGCCTCGATCATGCTCCATCAGCTGACCTCGGATTTTTCGGTGAGGACCGCGGAATCGGACACTCCCGTAGTGCTGCCCGGAATCAAACCCGCCTCCAGCATCGTGCGTCCGGCCGCCTCCAACACCCAGTTCTCGATTTCGAGCACCCTGGTGCGGTATCACAACTCCTTCGTCGCTTCCGGCTATCTGAACCAGCCGGCGGTGAACGTAATCAACCTGAGTCAGGCGCAGAAACTGGCGACGGGCGCGGGAATCGTGGCGACCATCGATACGGGCGCCGACTTCACGCATCCGGGACTGGCGCCTTCACTGACAGCCGGCTGGGATTTCGTCAACAATTGGCCGCTGGGACAGGAACAGGCCGACCTCAACACGGGCGGCAATCCGGTGCTGGGCCAGGAGACCACCCCGATTCTGGATCAGGAGACCACCCCGATTCTGGATGGCGGCACGGCGATTGTGCTGACGCAGGAAACGACGCCGATTCTGGATCAGGAAACCACACCGATTCTGGACGGCAAGAAGTACCCGGCTTATGGCCATGGCACGATGGTCGCGAGTATGATCCACCTGGTAGCTCCGGATGCGAAGATCATGCCGCTGCGGGCATTCGGCGCGAACGGCGCGGCGACGATCTCACAGATCGTGGCTGCGATTCACTTCGCGGTCGACCGCCACGCGGATGTCATCAACATGAGTTTCAGCGTCACGACGGATTCTCCGGCGCTGAAGAACGCGATGACCTTTGCCACGGATAACGGATTAATTCTGGTCGCGGCGGCGGGAAACAGCGGGCAGGCGACGCTGGTCTGGCCGGCAGCTTACGCGAATGTGATCGGCGTAGGCGCGACGGACGATTTCTTCGTTCGCGCAAGTTTTTCCAACTACGGTAATGCGCTGGTGACCCTGGCGGCGCCCGGAACGGACATGATCACCATGTACCCGAAGAATCATTACGCAAAGGTCTCCGGCACCTCCTTCAGCGCACCGCTGGTGGCAGGTGCCGCAGCGCTGCTCGTCGATCTGAACCAGAAAACCGACGAGAAGGCGGCGGCGGCCGCCCTCTCCAATGCCCATCCGATCGGACAGGAACTGGGAGCGGGAGAACTCGATCTGTACAAGGCCTTGATCAGCCTGCCGAAGAAGCTCGACGGCAATAACCAAGATCAATAAATCGCAGCAAAGTTTGCTGATACAAGCGGGGCGGCAAGGTTCGAAGGCCGCAGGGCTCGGAGTGTCGGAGGTTGCCCTGGGACCGGGAAATAGAGCCTGGGAACAGAGCCTGGGAACAGGGCAAGAAAAACTGGGATGAAGGGAATATATCGAATGCCAATGCGATCTAGATTTACGGGACAGCAACACATGCACGTCGCCCGACGGAGTGTGGCCCGCAGTATGACGGCCTATCCGGGTCGAGGCGCCGGCGAATCCGTAAGTGAAGTTGCAACAGCACACCATCATCCCGGCGCCGCTGCCCTGCGGACCACGTTTCCTGAAGCGCAGTCGCCTGCCAGCGGCTTTCCCATTTGGTTCGCGGTGTTGATGGCGTCTTCCTGCCGCGCCAAGGCCAACGGCGAGAACCGTGCGATCCGGTGGGATTGCGATGCCGGCCGCGCGGTTTACACCAATCGCGGAGGCGATGCGGAGCGAATCGAGCCCCTGGGAGTAAGTCTCATGGGCGGCCAGACGCTGGCCGTGTACTGGATGCCGGGAGAAACGGCTTACACGGTGGAGGTATACCGGCAGAACGAGAAGTGCGCTTGAATTCGACCACGATGGGCATCGGAGGGAGCCAGTCATGACGAAGAGCAGATCGATCCAACAGCCGCCCGCTAAGACGTTGCGCAAGGGCCGCGGTACGAGCGCCGATAAACTGGCGGACGCGACCGAAATGGTCGTGGCGGAATTGCGGCTCCGCCGCGAACGGCTTCAGCAATTACTCAATTTGATTCAAGTGGAAGCGGGCCATCTCGCGGCAGTGCGCAAACCACTGCCGCTACGCCACAAGTGCACCGCGACCCGGACCAGTGTAGAGCGCTAATTTCATTCCTTGTTTCACTCGCCTTAGCATTCCGGCCTATCCCACCGGCAGCGGTTACCCTTTTCCGCTGCCGGCTTTTTTTGTCATCCTGGAGTCCTATGAATCGCCGCCACCTGCTGCATCTCGCGGCCGCCGCCGCATTCCAGAGCAACGCACTCGACCGCGTTCGCGCGGCCACCAGCGCGGCCGGCGCGCGCACCCCGGAAGAGATCGCGGTGGACGAGGATTTCTGGAGCGAGATCCGCGCCGCGTTTAGCATCGACCGGAACATCATCAACTTCAACAACGGCTACGCGAGTCCCTCTCCGCGCCCCGTGCAGGACGCGATGCGGCGCTATCTGGAGTACACAGACATGGGCCCGTATCACACGATGGTGGCCGTGCTGGAGAAGCAGATCGAAGCCGTGCGCCGCCGCCTGGCGCAGTACGCCGGATGCGACGCCGAGGAACTCGCGATCACGCGCAACGCCAGCGAGTCGCTCGAGAACGCGCAGTACGGCATCGACCTCAAACCGGGCGACGAAGTCATCACCACCGATCAGGATTATCCGCGGATGCTGACCACCTACGCACAGCGCGAGCGGCGCGAGGGCATCGTCCTCAAGACAATCTCCTTTCCCGTGCCTCCGCCCTCGATAGACGATTTTCTAATATTCGATTTAAGCCCCGGCTGAATTTTGCGTCGGAAAGTAGTTAGTGTCCAGTCTCCGCTGCGCACTGTGAGCTCTTGACCGGTACAAATATTGTAGCGGTCGAAAGGCGAATGCGTTTTGTGCCCGCCGATCTTCATTGCGACGTTATCTTGAACGCCAGCACGCTTTCGCCAACCAACCGAGTATTCATACCCAGTCCGGCCGGGAGAGTTAGTTCGCCGAAAGTGCCTTCGCCGCGATTCCGATACAGTGCCTCCATCTCGTCGCTGAAATTCGAGGGGAAGATGCTGAGATTGATAAATTCGCTGTACAGGCAACTCTATGATCCGCTCAGGTGTTTGGACGATACGGAACTACCGCCCTTCCCTCAGCGTCACGATCCGATTGGCGACGACATTCGTGAAACTCTGACGCTGGCCGCTTGGCCACACGATATCGATACGGTCCACCGTCTTTGCATTGGCGATTCCAAAGTGAAGGCGAAGGTCGTTGTGCGAGAGATAACTGCCACCGCTGCGCACCTCCTGCATCTGTGTGTGGCCGGCCGCGGAGAGTTTCACACGCGCACCAATGCCGGAGCGATTCGAACGGGTGCCTTCGAATTGAAGAACGATCCAGTTCCCCACCGGCCGACTGGCAAGCTTCAGCAACGACGGCGCCTCATTCTGGTTATTCACCAGCACCTCAATGGATCCGTCATTATCGATATCGCCGAAAGCGGCGCCCCGCGCGGAGTGAGGCTCCAGCATTCCGGGACCGGCTCTCTCCGAGATATCTTCGAACGTACCGTTCGTAAGGTTTCGGTACAGGATGGCCCGATCTTTGTAATGGGTGCTGGTGTGCAATGCTTCGACTTCGGGAAAAACATGGCCATTCACCAGGAGAAGGTCGGGCCAACCGTCGTTGTCGAAGTCGAAAAAACCCACGCCCCAGCCAACGAAGCGAGTATTCGTACCCAGTCCGGCCGGGAGGGTTACTTCGTCGAAATTGCCTTCGCCGCGATTCCGATACAGTGACTCCATCTCGTCGCTGAAATTCGAGCGGAAGATGCTGAGATGGCCGTCGCCTGCGTAATCGGCGGCGGCGACACCCATGCCGGAGAGCGCCCTGCCGTGCTGGTCAAGCGCGACACCGCGGAGCAAGCCTTCTTCCGCGAACCTGCCGTGGCCCTGGTTGATATACAGGAGCGATGGCGTTCGATCGCATGCGACGTAAATATCAGTTAAGCCGTCATCGTTGAAATCTCCAGTGACCACGCCGAGACCATAATGACCAACCGGTGCCGCGACGCCGGACGCCTCGGATATGTCCGCAAAGGTGCCATCCCCGTTGCTGCGGTAAAGGATGTTCCTGTCGAACGGCAGCCCCCTCGGTCCACACGCGACCGCCAGGCCTCGATAGAAACAGTAAGGGTTCTCCCCCGGCTTCGGCGCCTCGGCGAGATCGAATTTGAGGTAGTTGGCAATGAACAGATCAAGATGTCCGTCGTTGTCGATATCGAGGAAGGCGCAGCCGGTGTTGTATCGCGTCCGGTCCTGAGCAAGATGCGCCGCGATGGTGACATCCTCAAAGCGCTTGCCACCGATATTCCGATAGAGATGATTCTGGCCCCAATTCGTGACGAAGAGATCCGTGAACCCATCGTTGTCATAGTCCGCTGCGCAGACGCCCTGACCCCACGTGCCGCTCGACACCAGCCCGAGTGCTTTCGTGACATCGTGAAAAAGGCCGTGCCCTTCGTTGTGATAAAGCCGGTTCGTGCCGCCTTCCCCGGACACGAGGAACAAATCGGGAAGGCCATCATTGTCGTAATCAAAAACAGCAGCCCCGCTCCCGGTCGTTTCAATTATGAAACGCTTCACCTTTTCGCCGCCATTCGGCATGACTGCCGTGAGCCCTGCCGGACGAGCCACGTTGTGAAAAACAGGCAGCCACACTGCTGATCCGAAAAGAATTCGGAAGGCGGCGACAAACAGCAGTGCCGCACACAGGAAGCGCCACATCACTGCTTCGGGGGGTTCTGGCCGAGTTTCTTGAGAAACTCGGTGAACTCGCCCTCCGGCGGTTTCTGCAGGCGATCGAGCGTCGCCTTCTCGGCCTTCGCTTTGTTCATGTCTCCGGCATTACGATACGCCACCATCAGTGCGTAATGCGCCGATTCATTGCCGGGCTGCAGTG
>JAOAPT010000488.1 GCA_025463045.1 Candidatus Solibacter sp. | reverse complement strand
GAGCCGCGCGCGATTGATCCGGCAATCGCTGGTGGAGAGCACGATCCTCGCGCTGCTGGGCGGAACGCTCGGCGTGACGCTCGCGTACTTCGGCGTGCGGGCGCTGTTGGCGGCGGCTCCGGTGGATTTGCCGCGGCTCGACGAGGTCACGATCGACGTGGGCGTGCTGCTGTTCGCGCTCGGGATTTCGGTGGTGACGGGGCTCGTGTTCGGCGCGCTGCCGGCGCTGCGCAGCGCGCGGTCTCTGCCGTTTGAGACGCTGAAATCGGGCAGCCGGAGCAATACGGAAGCGCGCGGCGGATTGCGCGTGCGGAATCTGCTGGTCAGCCTGGAAGTCGGACTGAGCGCGGCGCTGCTGGTGACGGCGGGCCTGTTGATGGCAAGTTTCCTGCGCGTGATGTCGGTGGACAAGGGCTTCAATGTGGAGCGCGTACTGGCGATGAACGTTTCGATGCTCGCGTCGAAATATCCGAAGACTCCGGCGCGGGTGGAGTTCTACGATCGTCTGCTGCAGAAGGCGGCGGCACTCCCGGGCGTGCAGAATGCGGCGATGATTTCGGCGCTGCCCCTGATGGGCGAGACGTGGATCGATATCGTGGGCCAGGAACACGACACACGCAAACCGGCGGAATTGCCGACGACGAATGTGCGCTTCATCAGTCCGGGATATTTCCAGATGCTGCACGTGGGGCTGCGCGACGGGCGCGATTTCGCGGACCGGGACCGGCCGGCGAAAGTGGCGATTGTTTCGGCGGCGCTGGCGCAGCGGCTGTGGGGGAAGGAGAATCCGCTCGGACGGAAGTTGCTGGACAACGGCACGATTATGGAAGTGGTCGGGGTGACGCCCGACATCCGCAGCACGGGCCTCGATCGCGACCCGGTGAACATGTTGTACATCCCGTACTGGCAGCGGGCGAACCTGGGGGCCGCGATCGTGGTGCGAAGCGCGATGGATCCGCGGCAACTGGCGAATGCGCTGCGCTCGGCGGTGTGGTCGATCGATAGCGAAGTGACGGTGCCGCAGGTGCGGACGCTGGAGGAAGTGATGGCGCGCTCGGTATCGCAGCGGCGATTCCAGATGCTGCTGGTGCTGCTCTTCGCAGGCGCGGCGCTGGCGCTGGCGGCATTCGGCACGTACGGAGTGCTCTCGTACGCGGTGACGCGGCGGACAGCGGAGATGGGGATCCGGATGGCGCTGGGGGCGAGGCAAAGCGACGTGCTCGGGATGGTGCTGCGGCAGGGAATGACTCCGGTAATCGTCGGGTTGGCGGCGGGCGGAGTGACGGCGCTGGTGGTGGGCCGGTATTTGGAGAGCCTGCTGTTCCAGGTGAGTCCGCGGGATCCGCTGGCGTTCGGGCTGTCGGGCGCGGTGCTGCTGGCGGTGTCGATTGCGGCGTGCCTGATTCCGGCGCGGCGGGCGACGCGGGTGAATCCGATCGACGCACTGCGATTTGAGTAAGTAGAACGACATCCACCCGCCAAGTCTCTCTTCACGCAAGTCTTCCGCCACAAATGGGGCGTGATAGAATGCGGGTAACCAACCAAGGAGAGCTGGATGTCGTCTCTGATTCAGAACCAGTTCGAACAGAATTTCATCACGACCAATGTGGATCACGTGTTCAACTGGGCGCGCAAATCGGCGCTCTGGCCGCTCACGTTCGGGTTGGCCTGTTGTGCGATCGAGATGATTGCGTCGAGCACCTCGCGCTTCGATATTGCGCGTTTCGGCGCGGAAGTATTCCGCCCGAGTCCGCGACAGAGCGACCTGATGATTGTCGCCGGGACGGTCACCCTGAAGATGGCGCCGGTGTTGAAGCGCATCTGGGACCAGATGCCGGATCCGAAGTGGTGCATCTCGATGGGAGCGTGTTCGAGCGTCGGTGGACCTTTCAATACGTACGCGGTGCTACAGGGCGTGGATAAGATCGTGCCGGTGGACGTATATGTGACGGGATGTCCGCCGCGGCCGGAGAATCTCTTCTACGCGCTGCTGAAATTGCAGGACAAGATCGACACGATGACCACGCTGGTGAAGCGTCCGACGGAAGTGCGGTTGGACGAGAGCATGCTCGAAGAATTCAAGCAGCAGATCCGCATTGCCCAGGTTCAGAATCCCGTATAAATCGTGTTCTACCGGGACCCCGAACAGATCTATCGCGTCAGTGAGCTGGACGCCTTTCCGTGGCTGATCCACGGCTTCGGCACGCGGCTCGCCGATATCCCCGCGCAATTCGCGCAACTGGCCACGTTAAAGCAGATACATTCGTCGTCGTGCGTCGCTGCGGAAGGGCGGAGCGGGATCCTCGGCGAGGGCGATGCGCTGCTCGAAAACTCGCCCGGCGGCGTGGTGGCGGTGAAGACGGCGGATTGCATCCCGGTGCTGCTGGTGGATGAGCGGCTGCGCGCGGTGGCGGCGATCCATGCGGGATGGCGGGGGACGGCCGCGCGGATCGTGGAGCGCGCGGTGGAGGCGATGCGGGAGCGCTTCGGTACGCGCGCGGAGGATCTGCACGCGGCGATCGGGCCGGGGATTGGGAAGTGCTGCTACGAGGTCGGGCCGGAGGTGGCGGCGCAGTTCGGCGAGCAGGGAAGAGCGCACATCGACCTGACGGCGGCGAACTGGCGGCAGCTCGAAGAGATTGGCGTAACTCCGTCGCGAATCTACGCGTCGAACTTGTGCACCATGTGCCGGGCCGAGGAGTTTCATTCCTTTCGGCGGGATCATGAGGCCGCCGGGCGGTTGCATTCGTTCGTTGGCATCCGGTAGTCCGCGCCGGGGCGGTTGCGGTCGCGCGGTACATTGCGCGCGGTACATTGAAAGAGAGAGGCATCTCATGTTCACCTGGATCTGCCCGCAGTGCGGGCGCGAAGTTCCCCCGGCGTACGACGATTGTCCGGATTGCAAGGCGAGAAACGCGCAGAACGCCCAGGCTGGCGGACCGGTTCCGCCGGCGCCGCCGGAGGGACACCCGGGAGTTCCGCAGCCACCCACGCAGGCGCCTCCGCCGCCGTATTATCAGCAGCAGCCGCAGGGTCCGCCGCCTCCGCAGCAGTATCAACCGCCTCCGCAGGCTCCGCCCAGGGAATTGACGGGTGCGATGTGGAATTTGCCGCAGGGACATTCGCCCGCGCCGCCGCCGCCTCCTCCGCAGCAGCAGTATTATCAGCAGCCGCCTCCACCGGGCTATTACGGGGGACCGCAGCAGCAGCCGCAGCACGGTCCGCGGCGGGGATTGAATCTGCCGATCTGGCTGATGACGATCGTGTTTGCGCTGGCGTTCGCGGGCGTGGTGCTGGGGATCGTGTGGCTGATGTCGAGCAATAAGGGGTCGGTTGGGACGGGCCCGGCGCCGACGGCGACGGTCGAGAGTCCGGCGGCCAAGCCGGGTACGAAGGCGAACCCGATGCAGAAGTACATCGAGGTGACGGGCGTGCGTTTCGTGCAGGACGCGAAGAAGAAGACGCAGGTGAAATTCGTGATCGTCAATCACTCGCAGGCGGATGTCAGCGGGTTGACGGGCAACGTGACGGTGTGGGGACGGACGAAGAAATCGGAAGAGGACGCGCAGGGTTCGTTCTCGTTCAGCACGAGTTTGTCGCCGTACGAATCGAAGGAATTGACGGTGCCGTTGAATTCGAAACTGAAATTCTACGAATTGGGCGACTGGCAGAATATCACGACGGACGTGCAGATCACGGCTCCGGGGGCGTAACCCGGGTGCGTAACGACGCGCTCCGCGCTGGTTATACTGGAGGCACATCATGCCGGACGAGAGTCGGATTACGAGAACGCCTGGGGTTTGCGGAGGCAAGGCATGTATTGCCGGTCACCGCGTACGCGTGATCGATATCGTTGCGTGGTATGAACACCAGGGCATGACGCCTGACGACATCGTGTCGCATATCCCCTCCATTACGCTCGTTGATGTCCACACGGCCCTCGCCTACTATTTCGGGCACATAGAAGAGATCCGGGAAGAGATGCGGGCAGAACGGGAGAAGGCAGAAGAATTTCGTAAGGCGAATCCGTCGGTACTCGATGCGAAGCTGCGGCGCCAGCGGTTGGAAGAAGCTTCCTGAGTAGCGCCCTTCGTTTTCATCTTGACGAACACGTTTCTAACCACATCGCGTCAGGACTGCGGAGGCGAAATATCGATGTCACCACAGCCGGCGAGGTTGGCTTGGGGGGTATGCCGGATTTTGTACACCTCGAGTTTGCACGTTCGTCCGGGCGAGTCCTGGTGACGCAGGACGGTGACTTCCTGCGGCTCCATACTGAGGGATTGCCGCATGCGGGGATCGCGTATTGCCGGCAACAGTCGAAGTCGATCGGTGAGTTCCTGGAGTGCCTGGTATTGCGCCACGAGTGTTTGTCTCCCGCGGAAATGGTCGGCAGAGTCGAATATCTATGAGTTCACTGCGGGCGCGCCGGGAGTTTGGCGAGATTGTCGCGCGCTTCGGTGAGCTTGGGGTCGAGGCGGAGGGCGCGCTCGAAATCGGCGCGTGCGGCTTCGGTCTGGCCGAGCGCCTGAAGCGCGACGCCGCGGTTGTTCACGTTGCGGGCATCCGTCGGCGAGAGAGCGAGGGCGCGGCCGAACTCCTCGAGAGCTCCATCGGCCTGGCCTTCGGTGAGCAGAATCTTGCCGGTCTCGGTGGCGATGTCGGGATTGTACGGGGCGTCGAGGCGCGCCTTCGCCAAAAGGTCGAGCGCTTTCGCGGCGGGCAGGACGCGCGCTAGCTGGAGCTTCGGGCGCAGCTTCTTCGGGGCGCGGTCGACGGCCTCCTGCCAGAGCGACGCGTCGTTCATCCACACTACGGTTCGCTGCACGCTGAACGCGAGCAGCACGACGCCGATCGCGGCAAGCACGGCGGTCTGGCGAATGCGTGCGAGCGGGATCGCGGCGGCGGCGGCGAAGGCGAAGAGCGGGAGATACATGCGCCGGTCGGCGGAGAGATCGGCAACGGGGAAGATGGACGAGCTCGGCAGCAGCAGGATGAGTCCCGCGACGAACCAGGTGGCGATGGGAGCGGTCGCGCGGCGTCTGAGCAGCATCGCGACGACGGCGAGCAGCAGTGCCCACGCAGCGATGCCGAGCCACGGCGCGACCTGAATATCGGGGTCCACGGTGAACCCGTAGGGCAGCAAGGTGAGTTGCAAATAGCGCCAGATGACGACGCCTTGCGCGAGCAGATAATGCAGCGGCGTGATGCCGGCCTGGGCTCCGCCGGGCGCTCCGGGAGTGACGCTGAGCGCCCAGATGACGTGCGCTCCGGCGGCCGCGGAGAGAGCGAGCATGGCGGCGAGTGCGAGCTTCGATCTCCGCGGGGCGGGCAGCGCCTTGCGCCACTCAAGCCACGCAAGGAAGAGCGGGAAGGCGGCGCATTCTTCCTTCGCTAGCAGCGCGAGCGCGAACCATAGGACGGCGATCCACGGGCGGCCGTTCAGCCACTCGTGCAGGGCGGCGAGACAGAGGAGCGTAGCGAGCAGGATGCTGCGCGCCCAGATGTAGTCGACGGCCTCGGATTGAATCGGCGCGATGGCGAAGATTGCCGTGGCGATCCACGCGGCGCGCTCGGGCAAGAGGCGGCGGAGGCATTCCAAGGCGAGCAGGATCACGCCGAGATGGAGCAGCAGGTTGAACAGATGATAGCCGAGCGGGTCGCCGGCGCCGATCTGGCGATTCAACCAGAAGGTGAAATACGTCAGCGGGCGCGTCTGGCGCGGCGCCCACACGTCGATCGCGCCGCGCGCCGATGCGAGGACCGGATCTGAGAAAATGGCATAGTCATCAAAATGAAAACCCGAACCGAGCGAAGCGCCGAAGGCGATCAACGCAGCAGCCAGCAGAAAAAAACGAGCGCGCATGAGCAACTACGAGCTTACGTGAAACGTCCTAAATCCGCAGCCGAACGCAAGGAGCGATACGCCGAAATTCTGCGCACGCTCGACAAGATGTACCCGGATGCGACCTGCGCGCTGATTCACAACAGCCCGTGGGAGTTGCTGGTGGCGACGATTCTCTCCGCGCAATGCACTGACAAGCGCGTCAATATGGTGACGCCCGATCTGTTCCGCAAATATCCGACGCCCGAGGATTTCGCGGCGGTGCGGCCGGAGGTTCTAGGCGACGATATTCGCAGTACGGGCTTCTTCAACAACAAGGCGAAGTCGATTGTCGGCGCGGCGCAGCGTGTGGTCGGGGAGTTTGGCGGCAAAGTGCCGAAGACGATGGACGAGATGCTGACGATTCCGGGCGCGGCGCGGAAGACGGCGAACGTGGTGCTCGGGACGGCCTACGGGATCGCGTCGGGAATCGTGGTGGATACGCACGTTTCGCGAATCTCGCAGCGGCTCGATTTCACCAGGGAGACGGACCCGGTGAAGATCGAGCAGGACCTGGTGAAGATCGTCCCGCAGGATCGCTGGATCAAGTTTTCGCACCAGATGATTTTGCACGGACGGGCGCTTTGCATGGCGCGAAGTCCCGAGTGCGAACAGTGCGATTTGAACCCCTTGTGCTACGCAAAGGACAAGCGGGTTTAGCGCTCCGAACGAGCTAACCTAGCGTTTACTAACTTTTGCGAATCCGTTTGGCCGCCTCGCGCGTATATATAGGCAGAGGGAGCAAACGACAATGAAACGAGGGATTCTGGGAACGATCCTGATGGCGGCGGCCCTGGTGGCAACCGCCGGCGCGGCCGGAAAAGACAAGGTCGTTGGACCGCAAACCGATGCCGACGTGGCGAAGCGCGTACGCCATGAGATTTTGATGTATCCGCGCTACACCCTGTGGGACGACATTAGCTTCCGGGTGCAGAATGGCAGCGTTGAGTTGCTGGGCGAAGTCAGCCAGCCGTACAAGAAGTCCGATCTGCAGAAGATCATTCAGCATGTTCCGGGCGTGACGGCGTTGACCAACGACCTCAAAGTTCTGCCGCTGTCTCCTTTTGACGACCGGCTGCGTCTGCAGGTTGCCAATGCGATTTATCGCGATCCGACGCTGTCGCGTTACGCGATGGGCGCCGTGCCTTCAATCCACATCATCGTGGATAACGGCCACGTGACCCTGACGGGCGCGGTGAACAGCCAGATGGAGAAGCAGATCGCGGGGATGCGCGCTTCGGGCGCGGGGCTGGGCTTCGGACCGGTGGTGAACAACATCACGGTCGATAACCCTCCGCACAAAAAGAGCTGAAACCAAACTAGTGACGCAGCAATAACGGCGGCCGGGGGGCGCACCCCTGGCCGCCGTCTGTATTTTGGACCACTGATACAATCGGGGTTCGTGACGCGATCTCTCATTCTGGCGAGCCTTTCATTGGCGCTTCTGGCGGCCTGCAACCGGCTTCCGGAGATTTTTCCGCCGCCCGCACAGCGTGTGGCATTGTTCGTGCCGAAAGCGGGATCGCTCGGGCACTTCTTCTCGATGAGCGATCCGAATGCCGACGCGTACCTGGTGCACGACGTGGCCCCGAGCGGGCCCGGCACCTGGCGCTGGGTTTACGATCATCCGGTGCTGCGCTTCGCATTGCCCGCAGTCGAGCGCGTGAACTTCGCGATGGATTTCGCGATCCCCGAGCGCACGATGCGGGAGACCGGACCGGTCATGCTGACCATCCGGATCAACGGCGTGGTGCTTGATCGTCCGGTGTGGGATAAGCCCGGTGAACAGCATTACGCGCACGCCGTCCCGCCCGAGATGCTGCGCGTGAACGCCATCAATCTGGTGGCGATCGACCCGACCCCGGTGTGGGTATCGAAGGCCGATGGCGGCAGGCTCGGGTTCATTCTCTCCCGCGCGGGATTCACGGAGTAACGTGCCGGCATACGCGGTTGTTTGGGGAGCGGTGCTGACGGCGCTGACCTGCGTGTCGCTGGGCGGTTTGTTGCTGCGCGACGATTGCCGCGATTGGGGCGTGCGCTTCGTCTGCGGCGCGGCGGTGCTCAGCTTCATCGTGGTCCTGCTTTGCAGCGTCGGGATCGCGTACCCGGCGGCGTTCTTTGTTATCGGGACGGCGGCGATCGGGACGGCAGCGATTGTCATTGGGCGGCCCAAGTTCGGGAGGCCGCGATGGAGCTGGTGGCTGTTTCCATTCGCCGCGTACTTCGTCTTCTATCTTGCGAACGCAATGGCGCCGGAG